>JAQVFD010000027.1 GCA_028697435.1 Clostridiaceae bacterium | reverse complement strand
CAACAGGGGGACATGGGTTAGGACCCGCATCTCTTACAACCTTCAACACAAAAGCCTTTACTCCCTCCACTCCGTCGGAAGGCTTCAACATTTTAATTTGACTCATGTTTTCACTGCCAAAGCCCTTAGGAACAACTGTTACTTTAAAGCCATCCCCTTCAACGATATCATAATATATGGTAGCAGGTGTATTATCCTTTGTATTGATCCTCCCCAAAGGATCCCCCACTACTGATTTCCGAAGGTAACCATCCCGATAGCCTGCCCGCACCCCTTCGTTTATGGCAGCTTCCAAACCACCACCTATAATATGTACCTCTTGCCCCATTTCAACAAACACAACGCACATTCCGGTATCCTGGCACATCGGCATATCTTCATTTTTTGCTATGTCCGCATTTTCGAGGAGTATTCCGATTATATCCTTTGCAACAGGATAGGTTTCTGCCCTTTGGGCTTCTTCCATCCTTTTCCTTATATCCTCCGATAGATAGTAATTTGCTTCAATACAAAGCCTGGATACGGTTTCGGCTATATTTGACACATGTATTTCTCTCACAATACATCCCATTCCTTTCATTATGCAAACATAACGTCATGCTTTTGATAATGCAAGTACTCTGTTCATTTCATTATATACAATCATAAAGCCTTCATCAACACCCATACCGGGTTTTGCAAGGCACTGGTCCGCACCGCAGGCAATTGCAATATTTGTGCACACCTGAGCTGACCTGTCGGTTTCATTGCAGGTACCACCGCAGTATGCTCCTACTCCATTTTTTTTGCAGTACAATATGGATTCTACAATATTATTAACTCCGCCAAGATCAGGAGTTTTGATTTGAATCATGTCGGCAGCCTCTTCATCGGCAAAGAGCTTTATATCTTCCCATGTATTACACCACTCGTCCGCAACCAATTCTACCTTAATCCCTTTTTCTCTAAGTGCATTCTTAAGCCTTTTCAGCGCTTTCCACTGCCCTTCCCGGTCTTCTACATCCATAGGACCTTCAATCCTCAGTTTAAAAGGATATGCAGCCTTTTCCAACTGTCCCAAATAATCTGCCATTTTTTCGGTATCATCGTCGAAAGCCGATCCGATGGTTCCATATACATCAATGTGCAGTACAGGTGTATATTCTTCATGGGTTCTAAATTCCATAATTCTGTTTTTAAGCCACAAAACATATTCTCTGAGTATTTCTCCGCCTTTACCCAATTTCTCTTCTACATTATTAATTAATGCATGGGGCAGGACATCGGCGCCCTTGATAATCATTTTGTCAACGTTCAAATACCTTTCATCTCCTGATTGAGAAAATATAGGTACTCTCTTAAACTCAACCCCTGTGTTGTATTCCTCCCTGATAACCTCTGCCATGGTTACCTTTTTTACTTTAGCTGCCGCATCTAAAATAGCCTGGGTCACACCATATCTAATAGCTGTATGCAACCTTTTTCCTTCTACGGCAATAGTATCTATTTCCTCCGCCAAGGCTTTGAAGCCTGTCAACTCTCTTCCTATAAGCTTGGGAGCTATATGTTTTTCAATCACGGGAATAAAATCCTCTGCCAGAAAAAGCGGATCTCTGCCACCGGCACCTGAATACTGTACCGCGGCACAATCACCATATGCCACCTGCCCATCCTCCAAAATCAACATTACGGAAATAGATTCACCCGCCTGCCGTATATCATGAAAACCCTCCGTAACAGGTTCCCCAACATAAGTAAATCCTTCGTGCTTTGCCCCTCTTTTTATCGCCCTCTGATCATCAAAATAAAAACCGGTGCGCCCCGCGGAACATATCACATCTACAATTTTCATCCTCAATCCTCCAATATCTTTATTATCACTTAGGCTATTCATAATCTCAATTCTGCAAAATGAAATCTAATTGCCTGAAATTCTTTCTGTCACCTTTGCCTGCAAAAAAATTATGCTCCCCTTTCTACCACAAGAGGAGCATTTTGAAATCTAAAATCCAGTCGCCATGTATGGAGACCCTACTTCTAATCCGTTGTAAAGGGCAGGAAGGCTATGTTCCTTGCTCTCTTTATCGCTATTGTAAGCTGTCTCTGATGCTTTGCGCAGTTTCCGGAAATTCTTCTCGGAATTATCTTGCCTCTTTCAGAAATGAATCTTCTCAGCTTATTAACGTCTTTATAATCTATATGTTCAACTTTATCAATACAAAAGTTACAAACCTTTTTCTTCGGCTTTCTCATTTTTCCGCCGCCGGTTCTTTCACCGCCACCACGTCTGTTCAATCCTTTTCCCTCCTATCTATATGTTTTGCAATAATCATTTTGCATCAAAATTTAAATATTGCAAAACATTTTCCTTGATTTCATAGGTTGCATAATTCTTCCTTACATCTTATTTATTGCAACCTATATAGATGTTTTTAATACATTTCTTATGAATTAAAATGGTAGATCGTCCTCTTCCTCTGCCGGGTGGAAATCGCCATAATCCGAATCGGATCTGCCTTCATTTCCCTGTCCTCTTGCATCGGAACCTCTATCCAGAAAATCAACTTCATCTGCTATTACTTCAGTTGCATAGTGCCTTTTGCCATCCTGGTCATCCCAGCTTCTCGTCTGCAATCTTCCTGAAACGGCAACAAGCCTGCCCTTCCTTATATACTTTCCGCAATTATCTGCAGACTTTCCAAATACAACTATCGGTAAAAAATCTGCAGAGGGTTGACCTTCCCTTTTAAAGGTTCTGTCAACAGCGATAGTGAATTTAGCTATTGGTGTTTGATTATCTGCTGTATACCTTATTTCAGGATCCCTTGTTAATCTGCCCACCAAGGCAACTCTATTCAACATAATCACACCGCCTACATTTATTTCTTCTTGATTCTACTCTTCAATTTTAATTATCATGTGTCTTAAAATCTCTTCTGTTATGCCGAATACTCTGTCAAGTTCTTTTGGTACAACCTGAGCTGCTTTATACTTCATATATACGTAGTAGCCTTCTCCGATATCGTCTATAAGATAAGCAAGCTTTCTTTTGCCCCAGTCATCAATAGTTTCGATTTCGCCGTTTTCTTCAACAATTGCTTTAAACTTTTCCTGAAGGGCTTTTATTCCTTCTTCATCAACGGTCGGCCTAATTATATATATAGTTTCATACCTATTCATAAAAATTCACCTCCTCCCCACGGACTAGCGGCCCTATCTAAATATGATAGAGCGAGGATATTTACGCAAGTATTAATTATATCACTATGAAGGATTTTTATCAACTATATGTTATTTTCTTCAGGTGCTGCACTTTTTATTACTTTTTTTACAGACTTTTCAAACTTAGGTCTCGGCAACATTACTACCCTGCCGCACTTAAGGCATTTTATCTTGAAATCCGCTCCCACTCTTGTGACCTCCCATTGATTACTGCCACAGGGGTGTTGTTTTTTTGTTTCCACAATATCTCCAAGATTATATTCTTTTGGATAATACATATCCATCCATCCTAACTTATATTAATTATTTTACCGACAGAATTCATTTTTTCAATTATTGCATACATATTCCCTACTATTCCAACCTGCAGCTTATCCTTCAAATGATAAAAGTCAAGACAGGTACCACAGCTTATTATTTCTACTCCTGAGCTTTCAAGTTTTCTGATATTATCCAACACCTCTGAACCTTCTGAGGTAAGCTTTACACCGCTGTTCAGAAACAACACAGCCTTTGGCAGCGGTGTGGTTTCGGTAAGGGCATAAGTATAGCTTTTGATCAATACCTTCCCCAGTTCCTCTTCACCTTGGCCTAATTTGTCCGAAGTTATGACTATTACAATGCTGTCCTCTTCTATGTTTAGTTTTTGTGCAACCTCTGCTTTTTTGATTTTTACGTAGTAATATCCATTGCTTTCTGATGTTTCATGTGCATAACCCGAATTTCCTGCCAACCTTGAAACGTTTTCCTTTGCAGTAATATTATCTACTATAGTTACTACTTCACCCTCTGTTATTTCTTCCAGTGCTTTTTTTGTGAGTATTACCGGCTGGGGACACGCAAGCCCTCTGGCATCTATTTCTTTCATCCAAATCCTCCTCTAAAAAATGCGACATAGATAACGTGTAACACTAAACACACGGACATATCACAGAATCGCTGCGCGATTACACAGAAACATTTATATATTATACTGCTACATAAGGAAGTATCGCTACTAACATTATTGCCGATAATTCTCTAGTGCCTGGTGTCTCGCGACTTGTGTCTGAAGAATGCGAAGCATTCTTTAATATATCTGAATTATATCATTATTTATATATTTTTAAAACAAAATGAAATGTTTTGAGTATATATAAATAAGAAGACTTTTTCTGCAGTCTTCCTTATACTTATTAATTAGTTTTATATATAACCATAAGTAATTCATTAAATTGATAAAATACATTAAAATTATTAATATCTATATTGACATTATTAACATGAGGCTTATAATGGACTTAAAGACTATACTACAACCCGATAGGAGTGAAATAATGAAACGAGAAGTTATGGGTCAATGCCCTATATGCAATAATGCCGTAGAAATAACCGAAGTATCCTGCAATTCTTGTAAAAGCACAATAAAAGGACACTTCAAACCGTGTAAATTCTGTTCCTTATCACAGGAGCACAAAGATTTTGCCGAAGTATTTATCAAAAATAGGGGGAATATAAAGGAAATAGAAAGGGAGTTAGGAATATCATACCCAACTGTGAAGGGCAAATTAGATTCACTAATTTCAGCTTTGGGATACAAGAGTCAGAGCGTAGATCAGAATTATAAGAAAGAAATCCTTGAAAAGCTTTATAGAGGTGAGATCTCCTCAGAAGAAGCAATAAAATTAATGAATGAATAGGAGATAATATTATGGAAGAAAAAATGTTAATACTTAAAATGCTCCAGGAAGGGAAAATCAATACGGAAGAAGCCGTAAAACTGCTTGAAGCCCTTGAGAAGGCAAACACCGGTACAGCTCCTGCCGGTTCAAAAATAGACGAACTTAGAGATGAGCTTACCGCTAAACTGAACGAAATCAAAATTGACGATAAGCTTAATAAGTTTGGTGAAAAGGCCTCAAAGATTGCAACAACCTTTGGTGAAAAGGCGGGTAAGTTAGCGGAACAGCTGGGAGAAAATATAAACGCGGAAAAGACGGAAAAGTTTACCGAAGAGTTCACAAAAAGAATGGAAGTATTAGGACAGGAGATAGCTGAATCTGCCACGAAATTTGCAGACGTATTTGCAGGTCAGGTGGGTAACCTGTTTGACAATGTTTACGAAAAGTATAAATATAACAGTAGTTATACTTATCCCGTGGAAGATGCCCCGGATATTTATCTAAAAACAAACAATTTTTCTGTAAAATTCGGACTATGCGATACGAGGGAAATGAAAGTAAACATATCAGTAAACTCAAACATGCCTCAGTTGGTCATAGATGATTATTTAAAGACTATCATAGATTCGGGAATATATAAGCTTTCTTCTGAATTTCCCGGCAGGACCTGGGGCAAAATCGAGGTACTTCTTCCCAAAGGCATTAATATGATAAACATCTCAACTGATAATGCAAAATGCGAAATCAGCGATATGGACGTGAAGCAATTAAATTGTTCTACTGCAAACGGAAGAGTGACTATCTCAAAATGCATCGCAGATGAAATAGAGATATTTACCGACAACGAAAAGGTTATATTAAATGAAGTTACTGCGAGAACTGCAAAGGTCAGAACATCCAATTCAAAAATTATTATAGAAGGCAGCAGTTTGGACAACATTGATGCAAAAACCAGTAATGCCGCCATTACGGTAATCGCTTCCCGTAAAGGCGATTCTCTTAGCCCCGGTTATACCTTATATACCTCCAATGGTAAAATTGATATTGGTATTGCTAATGAAGAGGGCTTTGAATATATGGTCGATGCACATACGACAATGAGCAGTATTGATGTGAAACTCACAAACCTTACTTACGAAACAGATAAGAAAAGTATCGGTATGCAGGAAGTAATAGATCTGAAAAGTGAGAACTATGACACAGCTTCCAATAAAATTTCTGTTAAGGCATATACCTCAAATGCACCCATAAGTATTAAGAACATTTAATTGATTCTACAATAGATAAGCCTCTAAATATCAGCTGATATTTAGAGGCTTTTATCACCTGATTCTTCTGAACCTGCTTACCAGTATCAGCACTCCTGTTCCGATCATAAGCAGCGGCCAAATATAGTCCCTATTTAAATATACTTTATGCCATGTAATAATATCGAGGCTTATTCCATATGCAAAGATTCCAATCAAGATCAGTATGTTTGCCGGTATCAAAGGCCAAGTAGATTTTCCCATATAGGCTATCATATAAATTGCATAAAATGCAAAACCAAGAAGCAAAAATATACTTGGGGCTGCATATCTGTCATTTAAATATCTAAGTAATATGAGGTATACCCCTATGGCAGGAAGTATCAAACTGGGAAAAATAAAGCCTTCTATATGCTTTGAGTAATATATGAAAAGAAATATTATACCAAGAGCTATCAGTAACGCTTCAAAGGTCATATCCATACGGAAAAGCCTGATATCCTTTAATACGGACATCAAACCTATGGCAGAAAATATTCCCCCAAAAATTATGAAGGGCTGCTCCTTCTTGATGCTGTATGCATACAGCAATCCAATCCCAAAGAAAAGAGTCAAAAGACTTCCTGTTGCAATGTTATAATTCTTCAGGTACATGGATATGCCAAGGAGTATCAAGGCTATCCCTATTAGTAAATTTTTCTTGTTCATGAACTCAACAACTCCTTACTTATTTAGGAACTCAACAGCAGCAGTCCATATCCATCCCAGTATAAAATTATATGCATAGAAGTACTCTGCAAGAGCAGAGGCTTCTATTCCGCCGGAAATCCCCGAAAAGGACTTGATTGCAGAAATAGGTGTTATTATTGTAAATATCAGCATTATTATTATGAGGTTTTTAACTAGACCAACTATTGCTCCCCCTATACTGTTCACTTCTTTCAAGCCGGGGATTTCAACTGCTTCGCCCAGAATACCTTCTGCAATCCCAAGAATGGCTCTGACTGCAATAAATATAATCAGCACCGATATTGCATTTATAATAAGTACAGTTACAAATGCATTCAAATCACCGGTAAAGCTGTTACTAACAGAAAAGACCGCACTTTCCCCGGAGGGAGGCATTAAAATGTTTTTTACAAAAGCTTTTTCTGAAAGAAAGCCCGTTATTTTCTCTTCCAAGGAAGTATTCTCAACCAGAAATAAAGTTAATGTCTTATAATAAGTTTTCGCAACCATAATTGATGCCAGCAGACATATAATGCTAAATACTGATTTGAGCAGCCCTTTTCTGAAACCGTTTATGACACCAAAGGCAAGAATTGCAATTATCAGGTAATCAATCCAGTTCATTGGTACCTTTAGCCTCCTTTAAGCTATTTTACATACTCCAACTGCTGAAGCCTTCTGTTTGATGCTATATACACCTTATTGTCAGAAGTCATATAAGCGTATCCTATATCCCCTTTGGGTTTATACAGCGCATTCAGCGTACCTTTAAGGGTTATTATCATTAACTCATTGTTATAATATAACAAAACATTGCTTTTTTTAGCGGATATACCCAAAGGTTCCGGCTTAATCTCTACACGGCTTTGCTCCCGCATATTAACGTCATAACATACCAGATATTGTTTTGCTTGATTTTGTAATGCTATTGCGACAATATGGCCGCTCATTGCCACATTGATTATTTGCCCATCAATTTTAGCCTCGCGATTAAGGCTTCCGTCATTTTTATATATGTATACAGAATTCTCACCTAGGGCAAGCAGGTTGTTATCTTTACTGTAGGTAAGCTTTGAAATGATCCGGTTATCAAAATTTTTTGCCCAAAGGATATCCCCTTTAAAATTATAAGTAATTATTTTTGTCTTAATCATCTCCGAGGATGTATCTACTATAGAGATAGAAAATGCTTCACTCCCTTCGGAAAATGATAATATTTGAGCATTGTCTATCAATATGCTTCCGAGTTTACTTCCATCGTGCTTAAATGCTTCAGCATGACTCCCTGTTATTCCTTTGTATTCCACCAGAAAGCTGCCGTTGTCCTCTGTAAAAATGTCTATAATTTCATAATCCGGCTTATATGTCCAAAGGAGCTTTCCTTTAATAGAGTAATAAAAGATGTCATTATTTGAATCAATTATTATTATGTTTTGCCCTGCAATGGATATCTTTACGGCCTTTCCAGGCAGCTTACAGCTCCAGGCAACATCTCCCGCTATATTCTTTGCTCTTATGTTTTCTGCTTGTGCCTCTATTAAAAGATCCTGGGCATAATATATGGTGCTGCTGCTTTGTGATGCAGCCGATACTTCTCCGGTAACCACAAGCTTGTTCTTTCCATCTAAAATAAAGGAAGACTCCCGATCAGTATTATTGTTTACATAAAGAAGAATGGCAAGTATAAACATTGTAATTAGGAGAAGAAGCAATGCTGTCCGCTTTTTTGAACTTACATTTTGCAAATTTAGCACCTCTCATAATATATACGTATGTTTTCCAAAAAAGTATTCATACGCCTTTCATATTTTACATGATTGCACGATTCATATGTCTAATAATGAATAATATATATTATTATACAACAAAGCGCTTTCCTCTTCACTTAATATATTTCAATACCATTGAATTTACCGAGTGTGTTTGGGTAATACTTTATACTGATAACGAATAACGAAGGAGTCTGGTATGTTGAAGGCTAATTTTGAGAGAACAGTTGATATTAATAAGCCTTATTCCTTTTCATATTTCTGCAATTATTTAGAAGAATGTATGAGCATGTACTATGAAGAAAGCCATACAGATATCGTAATTGTGTGTATAGGAACAGACAGAGCTACCGGCGACTGTTTGGGTCCGTTAATAGGATACAAGGTGAAGGATATGAAGTATGAAAATGTGCATGTCTACGGTACTCTGGACCAACCTGTCCATGCAAAAAATCTCTGTGAATATATGGACCTTATTAAGAAGTTTAAAGATCCTTTTATTATTGCAATAGATGCATGTCTGGGCAGATTTGAGAGAATAGGATTCATAAATATAAAGGATGGTCCTTTATCTCCGGGCTCAGGAGTTAATAAGAGCCTTCCGTCTATAGGACATATTAATATTACGGGCATAGTTAACGTCGGTGGTTTTATGGAAATAATGATCCTGCAGAATACAAGGCTCAGTGTAGTCATGAACATGGCAAACCTAATAGCGAATGGTCTTAAATATCATATGTGGAAAATGAACAAAAGAACGGTACCCGATAATGCGTTATCGAGCCGTCAGATTGCTTCCACTATAAATGAAGATAAGTTATATATGCCGTGAAAAAGATTTATCATTACAAAATTAGATAGATTCTAATTTTGTGTTAAAGTAATGTACTTTTCACGACATATGAATCAGGGAAAATGTTTTACACTATTTGAATTCAATGTAAGATGTTTAGTGTAAAACATATAGTTGATTATATAAGAAAATAGTGATTAGAAGAGTGATGCATGGCAAATAGTATTTTTACCTTTACTTTTTGCTTTATACAAGCCCTTATCTGCAGCCGAAATCAGTTCGCGCACAGTCTGTCCATCATAAGGGTATGTGGAAATACCTATTGATATGCTAAACTTTGGATTACTTGTTTCATTAACCTTCTTTCTGAATCGTTCTGCTACAAATCTCGCTTCGTTTTCTGTCAGGGTCGGAAGAACAATAATGAATTCATCCCCTCCATATCTTCCTATGTAATCTACTTCTCTGATGTTTCCGGAAGCAATAACTGACAAGGTCTTCAGGCACTTGTCTCCGGTAACATGTCCAAGGGAATCATTTATCGTTTTGAAGTTATCTATATCAAACATTAATATTGAAAAAACCTCTACCCTCTTGCTGCTAATAAGTTTTTCAATGATATTAAGTATTGTAATCTTGTTAAAGGTGTTAGTAAGCATATCTGTTTTAGATATTTCCAGGAGTCTTTCATTAGATTTTTCGATTTCAAATACTCTTTTCTTCACCTCTCTGTTAAGTGAGTTTTTCATGCTTTCCATTAACTTCTCTGATTCTTCGATTTTTTTGATAAGAGCATTATGGGTTGTCCAAAAGAAATAGTATAAAAAACTGGCATATGCGCTTAGTTTAATCAAAAGTATTGCTTCATTTATATATTTCTGACTTTCTGTAAGTCCAAGCGCTATACCTATAAACCAAATAATCAGTGGTCTGGTCAGCTTCTGATCTTCGCTTCTTTTTTTGTTTAATACAATCGCTGTAATTATACATACAGCAGTGAGAATGTTCCTAAGGTTAGCCGACATTGAATAATATATGAATTGTTCCGATTTAATTACATATGCAGATATTAATACAGTGAGAACAACAATTATTGCAGTCACCGATTTCTGTTTCCCCGAATTATAAGGATACAGCATAAGAATGAGAATACCTACCGACAAGCAGAACTCTGAGAACGATAATATTAGGTTAAATGAAGTATTCGGCGAAAAAATAAATATAGAACAGCATAATCCAAAAGGTATAAAAAATGTCCAGCCCAATAGCTTGAAACGCGAAGCTGATTTGTTCATGCTAACGGTATATGATGCAATGAAAAAAGAAAAACACATCATCGCAATAAATAATATTTTATCATATACAATCTGATACATTACATACTACCCTTTCCCGTTTATTGAGATGTTTATCTTATTATAGCACTTAATCTTTTCAGAACAAAGGACTATATACACGTTTCTCCAATATGTGGATAATTTCTTCCAGGGACTTGTTTGTAACATTCACTAATAAGGCTCCGTATGATGCATTTCCATTTGATAAAACAGCAGCAGAAGTATTATTGATAGTATGGTAGGGGTATGTGTCTACTTCACTATACAGGACTGCGTCTGCTATTTTATTTTCTTCGATATAGAATACTTCGTTACCTCTGTTTTCAAGTTCCCTTTTGATATTTTCCAAACCGTGCTGGATTGCAATTACCATAAAAACACCTCCATAGCAAGTTATTGTTTAATAATCTTAGTATCCTATGAAGGTGTGCATTTTATTCTATATTTGTGTGCCTTTCAGGCTTCTGTTCAATACCATTTCTTCTTCAACAGAAAGAGGATATCTTGATGTTCCTTTACTAATAGGCTTTGCGTAACTGATAGACTCGTTTCTGCCATAAATACCTGTGATTATGATACCATCATTAAAATTGTCAAGCATAGCAATGGAAAAACTCAGGTCACTTCCTGTGTCACTAAAAGCATTATATCTTATTATGTTGCATTTCTGAATGCATTTATCTATCTGATTCTTTATGTCTATCAAATCTGCGCTTATTATATTAACCCTTTCTACTGCATTTTCTATTTCTCCCAGATGGTCAAGCAGCATGCTTTCGAAATTTTTTCCCGAAGAACCTCTCATAAGCTTCTTATATCTTTCTCCCAGTATAGAAAGCTTAACAGATAATGTAACAGTCCAAACAAACATAATGAATAATAAAAATGTAAGTACAATTAAAATTATATTAATGTTTCCTTTTATAACGTTGTCTATAATATTCATTTTACACTCCCCTATAATTCCCTTGCAATGTGTGCAATAGCATCCAAAACTGTATCAACTTGATATATAGTGTTAAAAATACTGAAGCTGAACCTTACGGTTCCCTGTTCTAAGGTTCCTATCGTTTTATGAGCCATAGGTGCGCAATGCAGTCCCGATCTTGTTGCAATATCAAATGTCTCATCAAGAATATAACTTATTTCTGAAGAACCTATGTCTCCAATATTTATTGACACTACAGGAGCCTGTTTTTCAATTTCCTTTGTCCCGTAGACTCTAACGTCCTTTATTTCCCTCAGCCCATCCAAAAAATATCTTGTGAGTTCCTGTTCATGTGATCTTATGGTATCAATCCCTTTACTATTTATAAAATTGACACCTGCACACAGGCCGGCAATACCGGGAGTGTTGTGAGTGCCGCTTTCATAGCGGTCCGGCATGATGTCAGGCTGGTACAATGATTCTGATTTGCTTCCGGTTCCTCCTTCCTGCAAGGGAATAAGTTTCAGTCCTTCTCTTATACATAATCCACCTGTCCCTTGTGGTCCCATTAAGCTTTTATGTCCTGTAAAAGCAAGCATGCTTATATTCATCTTTTCCATATCTATTTGGTATACACCTGCAGTCTGCGAAGCATCAACAAGAAAAGTCAAGCCATATCTTTTTGCCAAGTTCCCTATGCCCTCAATTGGTGTGATTGTTCCCACAACATTTGAAGCATGAGTAGCAACAATAAGCGCAGTTTCTTTTTTTATTTCCTTCTTAATACTGTCAATATCAATTTCCCCATATTCGTTGCATTGAACTACTGTGGTTTCTATTCCGCGTTCTTCAAGGATCTTCAAAGGACGCATGACTGAATTATGTTCCATGCTTGTGGTGATTACATGACTGCCTGCATTTAAAAACCCCTTAATAGCCAGATTCAATGCTTCCGTAGCATTCTGAGTTAGAATTACATTTTCGGGTGAGTCTGCATTAAACAATTCTGCCAGCAACTCCCTGGCTTCAAGAAGCACCCTGCCCGATTTCAGAGAGAGCTTATGTCCTCCTCTACCCGGGTTTGCACAATAATTCCTGAGACAATCATCAACAGCCCTATACACTGATTCCGGCTTAGGAAATGTAGTTGCAGCATTATCTAAATATATCATAATTTACTCCTTTGTTTCACGTGAAACAATCTTCTTATATCACGACAGACTCCATGCTTTCTATCTTGGCAATACCGCCTACAAATATACCTCCCGTAGACTCATCCGCTCTTACATATATATTGCTTGGACTGTTCATGAAGTATCCCTGCTCAATTTTGTAAGTCTTATTATAATCAAAGTTTGCATCGTTTTTCATTAAATAATACAATAAGGATGCATTAGAGGTCCCGGTTGCACTTTCTTCGTCTATTCCGACCGCAGGGGCGAAGTTCCTGCAACAAAAGTCCGAATTCTCTTCAATTGTTTCACGTGAAACAACATGCATTCCAATAATATTATGTTTTTTACAAGTTTCTATCATCTTTTCTTTTCTAATAGACATCTTCTTCAGTGTATCTATTCCGCTAACCTCTACTATTATATCTTTTAGACCGGTAGAAATAACATCTACCATTCCATTTTG
>JAQVFD010000274.1 GCA_028697435.1 Clostridiaceae bacterium | reverse complement strand
TTCGCTGGCTACTTTTGTTTGTATTTAAACTAGTTTCAGAAAACTCTCCAAAGAAATTTCTATTCTTCCCGTTAACTATTGATTTTCAATTTTACCAAAAAACCTGTCATACAGATATTTAATATCTTCATCAATGAACCTGTGCTTTGTCTCCTTGAGATCATATTTAAAAAGCTTAAAGGAGAACTGAACAAAATATCCGGCTGAGACTGCCATAATTAAGGTTCCTATTCCCAGAGATCCTCCGAGAATATATCCCGCAATCAGTGCACTTATCTCAATACTGTTTCTTATGAATCTGACTGATTTGGTAGTCCTTTTTGTTAGTGCCACCATAAGCCAGTCTCTCGGTCCTGAACCAAATCCGGCGCTTAAATAGAAATAACTGGCGATTCCGATAACGAACACACCCATAAGCATCATTATAAATCTTGGTATTATTGACTGAAATACCGGAATTATATGATTCAGCATTAGTATATCCAGGAATAGTCCAATAAATACCATATTGGACAGTGTTCCCCAACCCAACCTTTCTCCAAGCATGCTGTTTAGTATTACAAATACCAAGCCTACAGATATGCTTGCCTGGCCCATTGTGATACCGAGTTTTATTGATAGCCCCTGATGAAATATCTCCCATGGTGCCAATCCCAGATTGGCATTGATTGTCATAACAATCCCAATGGCATATAAGCACAATCCTAAAAATAATTTTCCAATACGTTTTACTATTTCTTTCATTTTATCTCCTTTCGCCATCAAAACTGTTAAACCCCTCAGGATTATTCTTATGCCATTTCCAGGCTGACTCTATTATTTCGTCCACCCTATTGAACTTAGGCTTCCAGTTTAGTTCTTCCTCCGCCTTTTTACCGGAGGCTATTAGTGTGGAAGGGTCTCCTGCTCTTCTTGGGCATAAAACTTCCGGTATTGGATGACTTGTCACTTTTCTGGCTGCCTCTATCATTTCTTTAACCGAGAAGCCTTCCCCATTTCCGAGATTGTAAACGGAGCTTGCAGCACCATTTCTTAAGCGGTCAATAGCCATAATATGCGCATCCGCCAAATCCGTTACGTGTATATAATCCCTTACGCAGGTACCGTCACGAGTATCATAATCATCACCGAATATTGAGATGTTATCACGCTTTCCAAGGGGAACCTGAAGTATAAGCGGAATCAAATGTGTCTCCGGGTGATGGTCCTCACCAATACTTCCGCTTTCATGAGCCCCCGCAACATTAAAGTATCTGAGAGCTATATATTTAATGTCATGAGCAATATCTGCCCATTTCATCATTTTTTCCATTGTCAACTTAGTTTCGCCATAGGCATTTGTAGGCTCAGTCCTATCTGCCTCAAGAATCGGAGTGCTTTCCGGTTCCCCGTAGACTGCTGCAGAGGAAGAAAATACTATCCTGCCTACATTATGCCTCTTCATTGCCGAAAGCAGTATTTCCGTACCATATACATTATTGTCAAAGTAAGAAAGAGGCTCTTTCATACTAACACCAACCAGAGAATTGGCAGCAAAATGAACAACCGCATCAATTACATTTTCATTGAATACTTTATCAAGAAATTTCCCATCCCGAATATCGCCTTTGTAAAATCTTGCTTCCCCGTGCACAGCGGCCTCGTGACCTGTTTGCAGGTTATCCGCAACAACTACTTCTTCTTTTTTGTCAATAAGGCTGCAGACACAGTGAGAACCTATATAGCCTGCACCTCCCGTTACCAGTACTGCCAATTACTACTACCTCCTTCACATGGTCCTTCCTATTATGTGAATCAGCGTCATTCTTTCATTATACCGCATAAGAAGAAAATTGCGCAATAAGGAACCGGTAACACTAAACACTTTGTACCAAACATTTACTTGTATTCATGGATTTGATAATATAACTTATGAGGAGTGTTGAATATGAATATAATAGATTATGGTATTCTTAATAAATTCAAAGAAAGCAGAAGGGCTTTTGCTTCTGAAAAGGTAACCCTATGGTTCTAAAGGGTCTTAGGTTTGGATTATTATTACAATTTGCCGTTGGGCCTATGTGTATTATGGTGTTCAACACATCCACCACATACGGATTCTTTTATGGCTTGCATCTTGTTTTTGCAGTCGCTCTTATTGATGCTCTATATATTGCCTTATCCTGTGTCGGCGTTGCTGCTATAATCAACAGGGCAAAGGTAAAGGCGGCAGTAAAATTGGTAGGCTGTTTAGTGTTGGTTTTATTTGGGGCAAACACAATATCGGGTGTTATTAATTTATCCTTTCTGCCCAACATTTCACTGTTCTCCAACACATCGAGCGAAAACCTATTTGTCCAAGGGTTGCTGCTAACGGCTTCAAATCCTTTAACCATTGTTTTTTGGAGCGGTATGTTCTCCGCACAAATGATAGAAAACGAATGGAATAAAAAACAGCTCTTTTTCTTTGCTGTAGGTTGCATTATGGCTACGGTGATTTTCTTAACAGTTGTCGCATTTTTAGGAAGTATATTAAGCGGATTTTTACCGCAAATCATTGTGCAATTAATGAATGTGGCTGTCGGTATTCTTTTAATATTCTTTGGAATAAGACTTCTGTTGAAAAAGGATAAAGAGGAACCAAATATTCAAAGGGAGGAATAAAAATGAAGTTTGATGCCTATAAATACAATTATCCTTCGAGAAGGAATATTATATATGCAAAGAAAGGTATGGTTGCCACCTCACACCCCCTGGCAGCACAAGCCGGTCTTGAGATACTCAAAAAAGGGGGCAATGCCATTGATGCAGCTGTTGCGACGGCTGCCTGCCTTACTGTGGTTGAACCCACATCCAATGGTATCGGGGGGGATGCTTTTGCTCTGATTTGGTCCGGAGGAAAACTCCATGGGCTGAATGCCAGCGGACCGGCACCGGCGTCCATTTCTGCCGATGTAATAGATAAAATCCAAAATAATGGCATCCCCAAGCATGGTTGGATGCCTGTCACCGTTCCCGGTATACCCTCCGCCTGGTCGGCACTGTCAAAGCGTTTTGGCAGGCTCTCCCTTTCAGAAACATTATCTCCCGCTGTTGCTTATG
>JAQVFD010000273.1 GCA_028697435.1 Clostridiaceae bacterium | reverse complement strand
GATCCTATTATTGGAAGAGAAAAAGAGATTGAACGTGTGATTCAGATACTTAGCAGAAGGACTAAAAACAATCCTGCACTTATTGGGGATCCCGGGGTGGGCAAAACAGCTATTGCTGAAGGCCTGGCACAGAAAATAATTGAAGGGAATATTCCTGAAACACTAAAGGGGAAAAGAGTCGTTACCCTGGATCTATCTTCAATGGTTGCCGGATCCAAGTACAGAGGCGAATTTGAAGAAAGACTCAAGAACGTAATGAATGAAATAAGGGAATCAAAGAATGTGATACTTTTCCTTGATGAAATGCATACCATTATCGGAGCAGGCGGGGCTGAAGGAGCAATAGATGCCTCCAATATACTGAAGCCGGCTTTGGCAAGAGGCGAAATTCAAGCAATCGGAGCAACAACTCTTGATGAATATCGCAAGCATGTGGAGAAGGATGCAGCACTTGAAAGACGTTTTCAGCCGGTGACAATCGGCGAACCTACCAAAGAGGAGGCCTTGCTTATACTTGAAGGGCTGAGAGATAAATATGAAGCTCATCACAAGGTAAAAATAACCGATGAAGCAATAAAGTCCGCAGTTGATTTGTCGGACAGGTATATTGCAGACAGGTTCCTTCCGGATAAAGCCATAGACTTGGTGGATGAAGCCGCATCTAAAGTTAGGATAAAGATTTTTACCGCACCTCCGGATCTAAAAAAGCTTGAGGAAGAACTTGCAGCCTTGGAAAAAGAGAAGTCTGAAGCAATAAGTCTTCAAGATTATGAGAGAGCTGCCGAGTTGCGGGATAAAATTCAAAATATAAAACAGCAGCTTGAGGATGCCAGGAAGAACTGGAATGAAAAAGCCAGCTCAAAGGATTCAGTTGTTACTGAAGAAGATATTGCTTCCATTGTATCCGGCTGGACCGGGATTCCCGTAACCAAGCTGGCAGAAGAGGAATCTAAGAGGCTGCTTAATTTGGAATCAATATTGCATCAGAGAGTTATCGGGCAGGAGGAGGCAGTATTGGCAGTTTCTAAGGCAATCAGAAGGGCAAGAGTAGGACTTAAGGATCCTAAGCGACCTGTGGGTTCCTTTATATTCTTAGGACCTACCGGAGTAGGAAAAACAGAGCTTTCCAAAGCCCTTGCAGAAGCCTTGTTCGGTGATGAAAATGCCGTAATCAGGGTCGATATGTCTGAATACATGGAAAAGCATACAGTATCGAAGCTTATAGGTTCCCCTCCGGGATATGTAGGTTATGAAGAAGGAGGACAGCTGACTGAAAAGGTAAGAAGAAAGCCATACTCGGTAATACTTCTTGATGAGATAGAAAAGGCACACCCGGATGTGTTCAATATTTTGCTTCAGATACTTGATGATGGCAGGTTGACCGATGGTAAAGGAAGAACGGTAGATTTCAAAAACTCCGTTGTTATAATGACATCCAATGTTGGGGTAAGCACAATAAGAAAGCAGGCTGTTCTCGGATTCTCAACATCAACCAACGAGAGGGAAGGGGCCTATGAAAAAATGAAGGAGAATGTTTTAGAAGAGCTTAAAAAAACCTTCAGACCGGAGTTCTTGAACAGGGTTGATGAAATTATAGTATTCCACCAGTTGCAGGAAGAACATCTCCATAAGATTGTAGATCTGATGCTTAATTCATTGCTTGGCAGAATCAAGGAAATGAATATTAATGTCGAAGTGAGTGATAGTGCAAAGGCATTTCTTGTAGAAAAGGGTTATGATCAGGCTTATGGAGCAAGGCCTTTGCGCCGTGCCATTCAGAAGATGGTGGAGGATCAGCTTTCAGAGGAGATGCTTAAGGGTGAAATAAAGCCGGGGGCTGCAGTATTAGTAGATGTAGAGAATGAAAAGTTGGCATTTAATAATAAAGCGGATTAGAAGAATAATGCGCACTATCGTGCGCAGACACTAGATACTAGACACCAGACACTAGAGTTGAGAAGGGCTTCGAAGCAATACTAGAATTCTGGCGTCTGGCATCTGGTATCTGGCGTCTGAATATTATAGTATAATAGAAATATCCAATATTTTTTTGAGGTGTTTAAATGGCTAAAGTAAAAACTAAGTTTGTATGCACCGAATGCGGAAGCGAATCACCCAAATTGATGGGGAAATGTCCTGAGTGCGGACAGTGGAATACTCTTGTTGAAGAGGTGGAACAGAAGGATATCCAGATTCAGCAAAGACTTGCGGGAGTTTTGTCAAAGCCGGAGTCCCTATTGGAAATTTCGGAAGATATTGAGGAAAGACTAAGCACAGGCAATTGCGAGCTGGATAGGGTTCTGGGGGGAGGTATTGTTAAGGGTTCCCTGGTACTTGTAGGAGGGGATCCGGGCATCGGAAAGTCAACATTGCTGCTTCAAATTGCAAACAACATAGGAAACGAAGGCAGAAAAGTTTTATATATATCAGGAGAGGAATCAACCGCACAGATAAAACTAAGAGCATTCCGAATGGATATCAGATCAGGGAATATATTTCTGGTATCAGAGAATAATACCCAGAATGTTGATGTTTATGTGAGCGATATGAAGCCTGATATTCTTATAATAGATTCAATACAGACCATGTATAATCCGATGATAACATCAGCCCCCGGCAGCGTTAGCCAGGTCAGGGAGGCAACCCTGGGGCTGATGAAAATTGCAAAACAGGACGGTATAGCGACTTTCATAGTGGGTCATGTGATAAAGCAGGGAGCAATAGCAGGTCCCAGAGTGCTTGAACATATGGTAGACACGGTTCTTTATTTTGAGGGAGAGACCCATATGTCTTACAGATTGCTCAGAGCTGTCAAAAACAGATTCGGTTCTACCAATGAAATAGGGATATTTGAAATGGGAGACAAGGGGCTTACAGAGGTAGCCAATCCATCAGAGATGTTTTTGTCCGGAAGAATGAAGGGAGCCACCGGATCTTGTGTTATTTCCGCAATGGAAGGAACCAGAGCCATGTTAATTGAGGTTCAGGCATTACTCAGCCATACCCCTTTCGGAGTTCCAAGAAGGAATGCTACAGGGGTTGATTACAACAGAGTTGCGTTACTGATGGCCGTTCTGGAGAAG
>JAQVFD010000026.1 GCA_028697435.1 Clostridiaceae bacterium | reverse complement strand
GTCGGAGGCTGAGCGCCCATACCTAAGAATCCAAGACCTGAAGTTGTGATTATTGCATTACCAAAGCTCAACGTGCTAAGTACTATCAGTGGTGATATTATGTTAATAAACACATGGGAAAATATAATCCTCATATCCGTTGCCCCAACAGCTCTTGATGCTTCAATATATTCATTTTGCTTAAGTGCCATAGTTTCCCCTCTGGCAAGTCTTGCGAAGTTCGGCATTGCATATATTCCTACCGAGATAACAGCATTTTGCAAACTCGGCCCTAATATGCTCACAAGTACTATGGCAAGAAGTATTCCCGGAAAAGCCATAAGCACATCCAAGGACCTCATAAGAATCGTATCTAATTTGCCGCCAAAATAACCGGCAAAAATCCCTAATGGAACACCTACAACAAAAGCTATTCCAACAGCTGTAAATCCAACTTGCATAGATATTCTTGCACCGTGTATCAATCTGCTTAATATATCCCTGCCCATTTCATCAGTTCCCAGCAAGTTTTTTGCATTCGGAGGTTTCAACATATTCACCAAGTCCTGCTTAATCGGATCATAAGGCGATAAAACAGGTGCAAAAATCGCAACAACGATGAACAATAAAACTATAATAAGGCCAAGGACAGCAAGCTTACTTTTTTTGTAGTTGTACCACATTCTTTTCAGCTGATTGCCGGACAATATCTTTTCTACTTCTACCTGTTCTTCCGCAACAACTGATTTACTTTCAAGTTCTGTCTTCATTATAATCACTCCCCGTCCTTAATTTAGCTTAATCCTTGGGTTAATAATTACATATAATATATCTACAATAAGATTAACCAGTACAAATGCTGCAGCTATAATGAGTATCGTGGACTGTACCACAGGGAAATCCCTTGCCCTTATGGCTGTTACTACCAGTTCGCCAAGACCGGGCCACGCAAAAACCTTCTCAGTGATAACCGCACCTCCCAAAAGGTATCCGAACTGTAATCCTGCTACTGTAACAATTGTATTCATGGAATTTTTAAGAGCATGTTTAAAAATAACCTGTTTTTCCGAAAAACCTTGTGCTCTTGCAGTCTGTATATAATCCTGTCCCATTACCTCAAGCATACTTGAACGTGTCATTCTTGCTATTGTTGCAAGACTCCTTGCGCTTAATGTTATTGCTGGCAGAATAAGACTTAACAGTCCTGAATCATTATTAAGCGGCAGCCAGTTCAACTGCACACAAAAAATCAGCATCAGCATCAATCCAAGATAAAAGGGAGGTATTGATAACCCGAATAAGGCTGCAAACATACTCGCATTATCAAATATTGAGTATCTCTTGGTTGCCGATATTACCCCTATTGGTATACCAACTGCAATAGCTATAATTATCGCTGCCGTAGCGAGCTTTACGGTATTGGGAAGCCTCGAGGAAATCTCTGAATTTACCGACCTGCCTGTCCTGATAGAAGTTCCAAGATCCCCGGTTACAACATTCTTAAGATACATACCATATTGCTGGTATAATGGCTTATCAAAACCATGGGCTTTTCTGACATTTTCGATATCAGCATCTGACGCTGATTCTCCTGCAATTATTCGTGCGGGGTCTCCCGGCATTATATGCACCATAAGAAAAATCAATATTGAGACTACAAGTAAAATTGGTATTAGAGTGATTATTCTTTTCAAAACAAATTTAGCCATATACTTCACCCCCTGTATAATAAAAACTAAATAATTTATTTAGTGTCAGACGGAGCATAGCTCCATCTGACACTACTTTTTATATTATTTTCTGGTCAGATACCTTAAGTCAAGAATTTCATTAGGCTGTACTTTGAATCCATCAACATCTGCTCTTTTGCCCATAGTCTGATTCTCATAATAGAGAACTGCCCATGGTGAGTCATTATGAATCTCTTCTTGTATCTCATGCAATACTTTAGCCCTGTATTCCTGATCGACGCTTGTCTTTTGGTCAGCCAATAATTTGTCTACTTCCGTATTTGAATAGAATGAATTGTTCATTTTTCCGCCTGTACCAAAGCTTAGGGTTAAATCATAATCAGGGTCACCTGCCGGAGATCCTTTTCCTAACAGGAATAAATTCGTTACATCTCCCTTAGTAGTTGCTTCCTGATATGCGCCCCAGTCGAGGACTATTATTTCCGCATCAATTCCAACTTCCTTCAGCATACTTTGTACAACTTCTGCCACCTGTTTATCCATAGGATATCTTCCTTCAGGAGTATGAAGCGTTGTTTTAAACCCATTAGGATATCCTGCTTCTGCTAAAAGCTGCTTAGCTTTTTCCGGATTGTAGTCATAGGGTGTCAGATCCGTTGCGGCAAACATTATAGCCGGTGATTCAACTCCTGCGGGATATATAGCAAGACCTCTCAGTACATTATCTATAATTGATTTTTTATCTATAGCATAGTTTATTGCCTGTCTGACCTTTACATCTTTAAACAAATCTTTTTTCATATTAGTACCGATATATATTGTTCTGTAACCGGGTGCAATTACTACGTCTACATTTTTATCCGACTTCAGTTCCTCTACCTGAATCGGAGGTAATCCGGATATAACATCTGCATCCCCTGTCTTCAGCATCATAACCCTTGAAGAATCTTCGGGCACTGTCTTATAAGTAAGCTTATCTATTGTGGATTTCGTTCCCCAATATCCGTCAAACTTAGTGTACGTAAGAGTTTTGCCGGGTTCCCAAACATCCAGCATTAAAGGTCCTGTACCTGAAGGCTTCTGTCCGAATTCCTTGCCAAGTTCCTCAGCAGCCTTAGGGCTTAACATCGAAAGGTTATAGTTGGTAAGCTGCGCCAAAAATGCTCCCGCAGGATCTTTAGTAGTAATAGCAACTTCATATTCACTCAGTGCTTCCACCTTTTCAACCATATCAGCAGATGATTTTCTTGGAGAAGCTACTTCGGGACTTAATATTCTTTCAAAATTATATTTGACTGCTTCAGCATTGAATGCTGCTCCATCATGGAATTTCACGCCCTCTTTCAGCTTGAATGTCCATGTCTTATTATCCTCTGATGTTGTCCAGCTTTCAGCAAGGAGAGGAACTATTTTTGAGTCTTCATTCCATGTTACTAACGTTTCAAATATCTGCATAGCCGCACGAGCTGTATTTACGTCAGTTATAAAATGCGGGTCAAAGGTTGTAGGTTCCGTACCTGCTGCGTATACAAATTCATTAGACTTTTCCGGTGTTTCGTTTGGTTCGGTACCGGTACCTCCGGTATTATTTCCGCCGCCGCATCCTGTTAAAACAACCATGGCTAGAACAAGTGTCCATACTACTACATGCTTTAAGTGTTTTTTCATGATCTTTCCTCCTCATTCATTAGTTTAATTCTAAGCCACCGCTTTAAATAAGCGAAGTTTCAAAGCTCATCAATCACCTCCTATAATGATTGTGCATCACGGATAGAAAAAAGTTTCTTTTCCGCATATAGGAACACCTTTCCTCTATTATGTATATTACTACATATTATATTAAAAATCCTTCTAAATTACAAGATTATTATTACTTTTTATGTTTACCTCTTTCTGGACATATTACACCATGCAAAAAAGGACAAAAAAAAGCGGCTCTCGCCGCATTCCCTATGGCTAATACTCAAGCCATCCTATGGATTCCGAAATATTATCCGCTGTCTGTCTAATTGAGCCAACAATCTCTTCCTTTTTTTCTTTCATACGGGCTGCAGGACCGGAAATACTTATTGCTGCAATAGTTTTGTTCATATAATTCTTTATCGGTGCCGCAAAACAGTATAGCCCGATCTCAGTTTCTTCATTGTCTTCAGAATAACCATTTTTTATTATCCTTGCCAGTTCTTTTTTAATATCTTCCTTATCTGTTAAGGTATTGTCCGTATGCTTGGTTAACACTGTCTTATCCAGATACTCATCAATACTGTCCATATAATTACTGGCCAACAGAAGTTTCCCTGTACCGGTACAATAAGCAGGCATCCTTGCTCCTATCCTTGAATGCATTTGAATTGATACATTGCTGCTGTTGACTTTATCAATAAAGACTATTTCCTGGCCTTCCATAACAACAAGGTGAGTAGCTTCCCCATGTTTTCTTGACAACTCTTGAAGGTATGGACGGACAATACTTATCAAATCATACTTGGCTAAAATACTTGATCCGATCCGTACAAATTTTGTGCTTAAATTATATTTTTCCGTTGATGCACTTTGAATTACAAATCCCCTGCTTTTCAATGTAGAAGTTAGGCGGAAGGCCGTACTTTTACCGACTTTAAGTGCCCTGCTTATTTCAGAAATTCCCATTTCTCCGTTTTCCGATAAAAGGTCAATTATCTTCAATGCGTTTTCTACCGACTGTAATAATTGACTTTCTTTTTTAACTATATCATTCATATTTCTATCTCCCCATATATATTAGTTAACACTATTATGAGATTTGTATATGCATATACATTATGCTAATATTTGCATATACACTACCATTCAATATACATATAGTTCTATATTCCATTATATAGGTTATAGCAAAGAAGTTTCAAGGAAGAATTTTACTTCCACTATTTTGCCTTGACATATCCCGGCTATCCTTTTATTATAAATATATAGCAGTTTGTTCCTATAGGCGTAACAATGTTCTTTATATTATTCTGCTTATTTTTCGAAATCCCTTCATTGTCAATTAAATAACAAACTGTAGTTGCAGTCCATTTGCTTTTTATGGAGGTTTATGTGTTTATTTTTATAACTCTCTTAATTGGAATAATCGGAGGTACAGCTGCATTAAAACTAAAAATCCCTGCGGGAGCTATACTCGGCTCTACTATCTCAGTAGCGCTGTTTGGCATATTCTCGGGAAAATCTGTGTTTCCACAGGAATTCAATATAATCGCACAGATTGGAGCAGGAATATTTATTGGTGCCCGAATATATAAAAAAGATATTATGGAGCTTAAGACCATGATAAGACCTGCTGTCATAATTACAGTCTCTATGAGTCTTTTTAGCATTTTAATGGGAATATTGATAAATGCTAATTCAGATATTGATTTAATAACCTCCCTATTTGCATCGGCACCTGCCGGCATAACGGATATTACCCTGATTTCATTGGATTTTGGTGCAGACACTTCCATAGTTGCGGTACTGCATTTTGCCCGTCTGATATCAATAATTACAATCATGCCCGGTTTTATTAAATATTTTGTATCAAAAACAGGTAAAGCATTGAAAAACGATAATTTGTGTAAGGACCTCAGCGTAACGGTTGATACAGATGATAGTCTTTTTAATAGAACGGTTTATACACTAATTGCAGGAACCATATTTGGTTACATCGGATACCTTTCCGGTATTCCGGCGGGAACACTCAGTTTTTCTATGATTGCATGTGCAATATATAACATTATAACTTCTAAAGCATATGTGCCTGTCAATATGCGAAAATTTATTCAGTTTCTGGGTGGTACCTTTATCGGTGCTAAAGTTACAATGGAGCAGGTTACCGGTATGAAAGAGTTATTACCTGTTATACTTATAATTATTATAGGGAATATTCTTCTTACTTTTGTATTGGCGTTTATTATGACTAAATACAGTAATTTGGATATTACTACTGCTTTGTATTCGTCATCGCCGGGGGGGCTTACGGATATGTGCATAATCGCAAGTGAAATGGGAGCAGACGCCTCTAAGGTAGCTACATTACATTTAGTACGGATTTTTAGTATTATTGTACTATATCCTCTGGTTATTAAATTGCTGTTAAATTTTATTCATTAAGTATTCCGGAGGAATTCAGGAATATTTGTAGAACTTATCCTTATTATAATACATAAGGAAACTTGTTATGGAAAAAAAGCTTTTAGTGAGATTTATTCTGATTTTATCAGTTATTCTATTTGGAATAGCATTTTTAATGTATTCAGATACCGACGCTGTCCCGATAATTACAACTGATGAAGCCGATACACACAGCTTTGCCGTATATACCGGAGACGGGGATATTCTTTATGCCAATAAAATGAATGGAATAAAAAAATCTATAGGCGGAAATGTTGTTGTTAATACGGATCTTTTTACAGTAAATAATCCCATCGGAATAATTGAAAATCCTCCCTTTGAAAGCATATTGAATATATATGGCAAAGTACTGAAATCCTTAAATAACGATAAAAGTATCCTGATTATATATATTGACGGATTAGGCTATGAGCTATATAAAACCGCCATTGCCTCCGGCAATATCCCCTATATGGCATCCTTACAACCTGCCGCAAAGGCCCTCACAGTATACCCAACCATAACCGACGCAGCTTTTGCCTCCATGGTAACCTGAGAAAGCCCAAAGTATACCGGTATACACAGCAGAGAAAAAAAAACCCTGCCGGTTCCATCCATATTTGATATAGCCTCTGAAAAATCAAAGAGCTCAAAGGTTATTGAGGGAAACATAAAAATTATAGTTGACGAGGTACCTACCCTCTTGAACATTGATGAAAACAAAAATGGCACTATTGATGATGAAATATATAATTGTGCAATGAAAGAAATTCAAAATCCCCCCCATATACTTCTTGTACATTTTCATTCCTACGACGATTTCGGACATAAATACGGTCCGGGTTCAAAAGAAGCCCTGAATCAACTTGGGGTCTTGGATTTTTATATTAAAAACATAATGAAGAAGTACAAGGGAGATGTTATAATAACCTCAGATCACGGTATGCACGATGTAGAAGGCAATGGAGAGCATGGATACTTTTTATCCTCAGATTTGTATATACCGATAATTGAGATCAATCAAGCTGAAGAAGCAGGTGCCTTATGAAAAAATTCTTAAAAAGATTCTCCGTGTATGACCTGGTAGTAATTTCATTGACAGCAGCCCTGGGAATCGGAATAAAGCCAATTATTGTGCCTTTAGTCCATATAGTCACAGGCCCCCTTTATATACCCGGAGGTGCTGCCGCAGGCGGCTTTTACATGCTTTGGATAGTACTGGGAATTGGCATAACGGGAAAAATCGGCACCGGCACACTTATAGGTCTTGTACAAGCCCTGTTGGTAATTATCACAGGGTTTTACGGAACTCATGGGGCTGCCAGCATAATAACTTACACTATACCGGGACTATTAGTTGATATTGGTGCCAAACTGCTGAAAGGCGGATTTATGAGTCCGGCAGGATTTTTTGTCTTGGGACTTGCAGCTAATGTATCCGGTACTTTTTTATCTTCCATTGTTTTTTTCAGACTGCCCCTTATACCCTTGCTGCTTTCTTTGTGCGTTGCTTCACTGTCAGGGGGTATCGGCGGTCTTATAGCTTATAAAATAGTAAAATCTATAGGCAGGCAAGGTGACATAAATGAAAAATAAAAATTTAGCGGCGGCAATCGCAGTATTAGCTATTTTTACACTTATTTTGGGTTATTTGAATGCGAAAGATTTGAACAAATCCTCCGGTGAAACGGTCGGTATCAGTATTATCTCAGATGGAAATACGATAACCCTTAATTTTGAAGAAATAACCGCCTTGAATCATCATGAGTTTAAAGCCGTTGAGGACACCTCCGGCTCCGGCCCCGCTTCCCGCAAATATAAAGGCGTATTGCTAAGGGAGGTATTGAACAAAGCCTCTATAGATAATGAAGCAATAACAGCCGCTTCGAAGGTGATTGTGAAGGGTCTGGACGGCTATGTAATCGCATTGAGCACTGATGAAGTTATGGAAGGCAAAGGTATCTATCTTGCTTTTGAAAAGAACGGGAAACCTTTAGGTAATATGAAAAACGGCGGGAGCGGACTCTTTCAGCTTATAGCTGTTACGGATTCCTTCAGCCAACGCTGGTGCAAATATGTCTTTGAGGTAAGCTTGGAATGAAGAACATTTTAGAAATCAAAAATCTGTCCTTTAAGTATTCGGAAGCGGCACCTGTCATACTTGACTCCATTAATATGGAAATTGCAGAAGGCAGTATTACTGCCATTGCAGGTCTCAGCGGCTGCGGCAAAAGCACCCTGGCCTTTTGCATGTGCGGAGCCATACCCAAGGTCATATCCGGAATTGTTTCCGGCAATATAATGTATAAAGGCGAAGATATAAATACTAAGTCACTTCCAACTCTTGCACAAAAAATCGGAATCGTTTTTCAAGATGTTGACAATCAACTCTTTTTACCGACTGTTGATGCCGAAATAGCCTTCGCTCCGGAAAACCTGTGCCTTAGCTATGAAGAAATAGAAAAAATAGTTCAAGAAGTAGCCGCTGCTCTTGGAATAGAGAACCTTAAGCATAAAAACCCCTCTTTGCTTTCCGGCGGCGAAAAGCAACTTGTCGCAATAGCATCTGTTTTAAGTCTGAATCCTGATGTTATAATTCTGGATGAGGTGCTATCCGAATTGGACAAAGAGAATAAAACTTTGATTATTAATGTGATCAAAGGGCTTCAAACCTCCGGTAAGACAATTATATTGATTGACCACAGTATTAAGAACTTAATGATTGCAGATACAATTCTGCTCATGAAAGCAGGCAGGTTAGAAGATAGAATAGAGGTTGATGAAGATTATGAGCTTTTATACAATAAACTCTCTGACTTTTTCCTATGCTAAAACAGATAAGCTTTTTCAGAACATTAGTTTTGATATTGATGTAAATCAGCATATCGGGCTTGTTGGACCCAATGGCTGCGGAAAAACTTCTTTGGTAAAGCTCATGCTGGGTATTCTAAGACCCCGGGGAGGAGAAATATACTTGGAGGGCAGTAATATTAAGGATATTTCTTTATCCGATGTTGGGAAAAAAGTGGGTTATGTATTTCAAAATCCCGATAAGCAGTTGTTTTGTCCCACAGTCCTGGAACAAATGCGCTTTAGCTTTACATATGGAAGCAGTGAACCGGGGGAAGATATAGATGATAAGATAAATTACTATCTTAAGACATTTGATCTGATACAATATAAAAATTTTTCTCCTGTTAAGCTCAGCCGGGGTGAAAAGCAACGATTGGCCTTAGCTTCCGTACTGTCAAGGAATGTAAAATTCCTCATACTGGATGAGCCCTCTACCGGCTTGGATATTTTAAGGAAGAAAGAGCTGGAGAATTGCCTTATGACATTGAAGCAGGAAGGCAAGGGTTATATGATAATAAGCCACGAAGCAAAATTTTTGGACAAATATGTCGATCAACTTTTGAGACTCCGTCCTGAAGGAGTTGAGTATGTTTAATGAAAATTGATCCCAGAACCAAAATTATTATCGTATTCCTGATTTCTTCCGCTGCAGTGATGATAACAGAGCTGAGCTCCCTTCTTTTTCTGCTGCTGTTGACCTTAATTTTATGCAGGCTGTTTTCTGTCGCTTTGTCAGGCCCTATAAAGAAATTAAGAAAACTACTTTACTTCTTAGTTGTATTGGCATTGATTCAAAGCATATTCACTCCGGGAGGAGAAGTGCTGGTAACTGCAGGCGGCATGAGAATATTGACCACAGCAGGCTTGGAAACCGGTATTTCCATTATTATCAGAATGTCCGTAATAGTATTTTCCGCACTGATAATAGCTTCAGCACCTGCCATGGATGTTGTATACGGTCTTATCGCTATGAAGCTGCCCTATGAAATCGCTTTTATGGTACTATTGTCAATAAAATTCCTTCCTTTGTTCAGAGAGGAATTTGCTGACTCATTAACCGCCGTACAGCTGGCAGGGGCAGATTTGGTCAAAATACCTCTTAAGCAAAAGCTATCTCTATATTCCTATGTACTGACGCCTTCTGTAATTAAAGCTTTAAACAGAGCCAGGTTCATTTCACTTTCCATGGAATCCAGAGGCTTCAGGGCATATCCGGATAGAACCTCTTATTGCAAGCTCAGTATGAGGGGAATGGACTATGTGGCAATTATAGCAGCATCGGCAGCAGTTCTGTTAGTAGTATCATATAATTTTAATATAATAGGTTAGGAGGTTGACCACTTGAAGATTTTTTCAGTTTACGGGTACTCCCTGTCAGGAAAAACAACAACTATAGAATACTTGATAAAAGAGCTGAATCGGCGCAATTATTCTGTTGGGACAATAAAAGACATCCATTATGAAGAATTTGCAATAGACACAGTGGGCAGTAATACCGACAGGCACAGAAAAGCCGGAGCGGAGCTCGTGACTGCCAGAGGACTGTATGAGACAGATATTCTCTTTAAAGAAAGATTGCCTATTCCCGAGATTTTAAAATTTTACACACAAGATTATGTAATTCTTGAGGGTGTCACGGATTTTGATGTGCCCAAGATACTTTGCGCTTCCAATATTGAAGATATAAAAAAACGTATGGACCCCAGAGTATTCGTATTAAGCGGAATAATAAGCAATGAGCTGTCTTCCTATGAAAAGCTTCCTGCCATTAGTGCAATAAGTGATATAGAAAAACTGACTGACTTGGTGGAAAAAATCGCAAAGGATTGGAGCCCATATGACAAATATTGAGATTTTGGAGAAATTCAAAAGTAAAAGGAATAATGTTTACAAAGTTAGATTCAATAATACTGCATTAAATGAAATAACTGTTACAAAAATTATTGATGACAGCAGCAAAGATATATTTGATAATAACTGTCTGATCAATATGAAGAATGGCATTTATATTATGAAAAAGTACAGCATCCATAATATCAGTAATCCGGAGAGAGAATACCGAAATATAAAAATGCTGCAGGATTCAGGTGTCTTAGTTCCTAAAGTAATATATAAAGAAAATGACAGTTTATTTTTTGAATATATACCTGGTGAATTGATAGGGGATCTGGTGGAGAGTCAATCCATCGGAAGCTGGATTGATGAATTTGCCCTATGGATGGTTAATTTGCACAAAATATCAGGTAGTTCAGGCAATCTGCTGAAAGGCGATGTAAATCTAAGAAATTTCATATATGCAAAAGGCAAAATATACGGTTTGGATTTTGAAGATTTAAGCTATGGGGATATCAGAACAGACTTGGCGGATATATGCTTTTTCATTCTTACAGATACTCCTTCCTTTACAATAGAAAAGCATACCATCATGAGACGATTTTTGCATAGTTATGAGCAGCATTCCGGAATCAAGCTGAAAGAGGTGGGCAGATATTTGCTAAAAAGCAGAGAAAAGGCAAGAATCAGAAGAAATCAGAATGCAATACCCTTGTATTGACAATAACTTAACGATATAATAAACCTATACAACTTAATACAGCAGAACCACTCCGATTTTATTCATCTAAACAATTTTTGCATGATGTATAAGACGATAGGGTACTATGGGAAACTGTATTGCCTTCCAATGCGAAAAGGGGTAATGGTATTTTAACTATTTAACTTCTTTTGTCATAAGAAGTTTTTTTATTCCAATTTAAACCAGATTAGGTAAAAATCTTAAAGGAGGAAAATTTATGAGCTACTTAACCCTCAGTAAAATCCCGATAAAAAAGGGCCTTGCCTTTCTGCTGACATTTACACTGCTGTTTTCATCTCTGGGAAGCATAGTATATGCAGAGCCTTGGTCCCCGGAAACTGAACAACCTATGCTGGTTGTCACAGGTCAGGGAATCGGTATTGAAAATGAAAAGTCTTACACTAAGGATGATTTGATGGCAATGACTCAAACTACAAATCTCTATTCTGCCATCAATACAACCCCGACAAAAAGTATTTATCTTGGAAAAGGCGTTAAGGTCAATGACCTTCTCAGCAAATCAGGCTTCGGGCAGGACAAGTATAACCTGCATAAAATTGATTTCGTTGCATCCGATGGATACAAGGTAACCTTTGATCCTTCTCATACCGGAGACTCCACAACATCCAAGAAGCTCATTACTCCGGCTTATGGTAAGGAGAGATATTATTTCCCAAAGCTGGGCAGCAATAGTGAGTCAGGAAAAGTCCCTGTGGACACAATAATAGCCTTTGGAAGGGCAGGAAGCAGGGGAAATACGGAGGTAATCCCGCAAAGTGCATCACTGGAAGCCCTAACCGAGGAAGATGCTCCTTTGCTTATGGTTGGTCAACAGCATATCAATGAGCAAAACAACCCTCTCTTTAATAAAATAATTCAAAAAATACTTGTTAACGAAGAGCTTCCCCCTGTGCTCAGGGCTGGTTCTACAGACTATACCAGAGCAGAAATCCTTATGATGCCAAGGGTCAAAGGCAACTGGACCTACGCAAAAAAAGTCGGCACAGTAACGGACTATTGTATAGGAGTCCCTGTAAGCGCTTTATTGAAGGGATACGGGGATAACGACAAGGTGGAATTTATATCTGCCGATGGTTATGCTAATACACCTGTAACAGTGGCAGATTTGAAAAATTCCTCTAACAAATATGTATTGGTCTATGAATCGGGAACAAGTCCTGCCGATGCAACAGCAATCTATGATACCGCTAAAAGCGATGCTTCCATTGCAGGATACTTCAGAATTTACAGCCAAAACGGTTCACTAATAAAGCTGGTAAATGAAATTAAGGTTACACCAGCCGGCGGAGCAGACTACTCTAAAAGCCCCTTTAAGCACATCACAAACGGAGGTGTCGCAGGGGATTCTCCATATAATGTGGATGCCATATCCGGAGCAACCTTGACCTTTGAAGGACCGGGACTCGAATCCAGCATACCCCTCTCGATCAGAGAGATGGAAAATCAGGATACAGGGGCATTCAGGGGAGATTATAAAGATATTAGAAACGGAACCGAGATGACCTTTACATATGAAGGTATCCGTTTAAAACACCTGTTGGAGAATATGACCTCCGGAATAACAGGAATAAAGCTCACCGGGTCTGCCCATAAGGTACTTATAAAAAACAGAGTAAGACAAACCATCGCAGAGTTTTCTCTTAGCCAAATAGACGAAGCGGAAGCTAAGGGCAAACCAATTATAGTATCCTATGGAACCTCAAAGCCTGATGGAACTAATCCAAGACCTTTCGTCTATGATGCGGGTACCGGTGCAGATTCAAGCCTGGGTAATGAAGATGGCTGCATAAAACTCGTTTATGACAAATCCGTGTTTGGGACTGATCCAAATCCCAATTATACAAAATTCGGAAACATGGCATATATCTATGTGGCGGAAAATGATTCACCGGGTTACAAGCATGATAAAGCACCTTATAATACGGAAGAAAACTCCAAGTATGTAATAACCGTCACCGGAGATAAGATTGGAAAAGAAGTTAACTATACGGTGGAACAGCTTGAGAGCATGGTTCAATACCAAAATGGAAGGCCTGCAGCCACCGGTATGGGTTATAGGGCAGAATACAATCTTTCAAATTCAACCTATTGGTACGTAAATGAATATGAAGGAGTCAAGCTTTGGGAATTGTTGAA
>JAQVFD010000025.1 GCA_028697435.1 Clostridiaceae bacterium | reverse complement strand
ATATCTTTTAATACATTTAACAGAGAAGGGACGGATAAAAAGTGCTGTTGCGACAGATGTGAACAGCGGTCCCGTGGAAATATCGGGGGAAAGAATCAGGGAGCATGGGCTTGAGAATAAAATAGAAGTACGTCAAGGGAATGGTCTTGAGGTCATAAATCAGGGAGAAGCAGAAGTTATTGTGATTGCCGGAATGGGGGGCATCCTCATTTGTGGTATTTTAGATAAGAGCGTAGAAGTGGCAGAAAGTGCCAAGCTCTTGATTCTTCAGCCAATGAGAGATTCGGAGAAGGTAAGGAAATGGCTTCTTGAACATGGTTTTGATATAATTGATGAGGAACTGGTAAAAGATCAGGATAGAATATATGAAGTCATATGGGCTAAACCTAACGGTGAAGCAATAGAAGCAAAGGGATTATTATTTATAGGAGATAAGCTTATCGAAAAAAAGCATCCCTTATTGGCGGAGTTTATTAACAGAAAAACAAATGAACTGGAAAAGGTTATGGCTGCCCTAAAGGATATTGATTCGGATAATTGCAGGGAGAGAGCAGAAGAATGCAGGGTAATGCTGACCTATTACAGGGAGGTGGCAGATTGGGTACGATAAAATGTCAGACTATAGCGGGCATATTGGACGAGTTGGCGCCCAGAAGTCTTGCTGAAAGTTGGGATAACGTAGGCTTGCTAACAGGGGATGGAAGAAAGACCGTTAACCGAGTTATGGTATGCCTTGATGCACCGGAATGGGTAATAGAAGAAGCCATAGAAAATAAAGTTGATATGATAATATCCCATCATCCTATGATATTCAGCGGAATAAAAAGGGTTAATACGGATACTGCCATTGGCAGGAAGCTTATAAGACTTATAAAAAATGATATATCTCTATATTGTCTTCATACCAATTTTGATATTGTATCAGGGGGATTAAATGATATCTTTGCAAGGGAGCTTGGTTTTTCACAGTGGACAATTATTGAAGAGACATATAGGGAGAAGCTGTTAAAGTTGGTTGTATATGTGCCCGCAGGGCATGAGGACAGTGTTGCCGATGCAATATGCCTCGCAGGGGCGGGTTATATCGGCAAGTACAGCAATTGTACCTTCAGAAGTAGAGGAACCGGTACTTTTGAACCTCAAGAAGGCACAAAACCTTTTATCGGAAGCGTAGGAAGCCTTGAGAGAGTCGAAGAGTTCAGAGTGGAGACAATAGTACCCGAAAAGCGGTTAAGTAAAGTCATCGGTGCGATGTTGAAGGTTCATCCTTATGAGGAAGCAGCCTATGATATATTTGAAACGAAAAATGAAGGTCAGGTAATGGGTCTCGGCAGAATCGCAGAGCTTGAAAGAGAGACAACTCTCTCTACCCTTGCCGGAAATGTTAAAGCTTTGTTAAATGCAGAAAGCATAAGATATGCAGGGGATTCAAACAGGAATATTAAAAAGGTTGCACTTTTAAACGGTTCGGGAAGTAAATTCATAAGTTCAGCGAGATTTGCGGGAGCAGATGTGCTTATAACGGGAGACATGCAGTACCACAGCATTCTTGATGCTTTGGAGATGGGTTTATGTGTAATTGACGCAGGTCATTATGCCACAGAAAAAATAATGATGAAGTATATAACCGATTTTTTGAAAAATAGATTTATGGAGCTTAAGGTTGATATCGATGTTGTTGAATCAAGCTTAAATACGGAAATCATGAGAGTTTTATAGGAATAGCAATCTATTCCTATTTTTATTTTTTAAGGAAAAGGAGATGGTTTTATGAATTTGCCATTGCTTTATGAACTTCAGTATCTGCATAAGGAAATGGATGACATTATCAATAAGCTTAATGACATTAAAGAGCTTAAGGACATGAGAAAATTCAAGGAGGAATATCAGAGGCTCAAGGAGGAGTATCTTAAAGGTGAGGAAAAACTGAAAAAAAATGCTTACCGGCAGGAAACAAGGAATAATGAGATAAGGAATCTTGATTTTAATAAGAAGTCATCTGAAGAGCTCAAGTTCAGCAAAGATACAAATACAATCAAAAAATTAGAGAATATTGAGAAACAGCTTGAAAAGCTTGAAGAAAAAAAACAGACGGCAGAAAATGAAATAATAGAAATGATAAATGAAGCGGATAATATTAACAAGGAACTTGCAGAAACAAAAAAGAAGCTGGCATTTATTAAGAAGAAATATTTAAAATGTAAAGAAGATGCAGATATTTCAGTTGCAGAGCTGGACGAACAAAAAGCAGAGCTTCAGGGAAAGATTGACAATATGATAAAATCCATAGATAAAGAGAGCCTTGAATTGTATAATAAAATGACAAAAACACATTCTGATCCTGTTGCCCCTGTGAAGAACCGTATATGCGGCGGGTGTAAGATGGATATTCCCGCTATGGATTATGAGGCAATAAAGGCAGGAAGTGTTAAACATAAATGTCAAAGCTGCGGAAGGATTTTGTTCTATCGGAAACCGTAATATTGAGGTATATGTTTTGCACTAAACCTCTTGCATAAAATTCGTAATGTGCAAAACATTTTCATTAATTCATATGTTGCGAAAAGTACATTGTTAATACTACAAAAGTAGACGCTTCTGCTACTTTTGTAATGATAAATCTTTTTCGCAACATATATGAAGCATATGGCATAAAACCTTCAAATATCATGTTGACTGAATCTCCTTTCAGATATATAATAATAATCTAATGAAAAATCAAATAATTTTTGAGTAAGCCAGATGATCGCGTGTGCAGTTATGCATACGAGGAAAGTCCGGGCTCCGCAGGGCAGGGTGCCGGGTAACCCCCGGTAGAGGCAACTCTAAGGATAGTGCAACAGAGAGATACCGCATACTAGAGGACAGAAAACAGAAAACAGTGGTCAGATTAGGGTACTTCTTCGGAGGACTGCCATAATTCTGTTCTCTGCCGTCTGTTCTCTGTTCTCTGGAATGTAAGGGTGGAAAGGCGAGGTAAGAGCTCACCAGCGGTTAGGTAACTAACCGGCTATGTAAACCCCACTTGGAGCAAGACCAAATAGAGAGACAGTCAAGGCTTTGCTTTGGCAGGAAGGGTCCCTTCCGTCTCCGGGTAAGGTCGCTTGAGCTTGTCGGCGACGGCAAGCCTAGATAGATGATCATCCAATACAGAACCCGGCTTATAGACTTACTCAGAAAAATTTTTAGACGGACACGGGGACGTTTCTCCTGTCTCACTGAAAGTGAGACAGGAGAAACGTCCCCGTGTCCGTCATCCAGATCTAGCGACTCGCGACTCGTGACTCGCGACTGAAAAATGTATTCCTAAGCTGTCTGGGAGTAAAAATACCCATGAAGAAGAGCACAAGGAAGAAGAATATAAGGCCTGCAATGCTTGATACTGTCATGTTGGAGTTCTGTACAGCTCTTGCTATAAGGTAAAGATTGCACCCTTTGATTATAATGAGCATTCCGATAAAGGCGAATAGGGGCTTTATAAATATATTGGCATAATCTATATGTATATTGGGGATACGTTTCAAGTCTGCAAGATTCCAAATGCAAATCAACACTGCACTTGCGCAGAATCCAATTACAAATCCATAGATTCCTATGGAGGGTATTGGTATTAGGAAATATGAGCATATAACTGAAATAATAATATGCAGGATTGAGTTTTTCAGGACTATATGCTGCTTCCCGACGCCGTTCAATACAGCAAAAAGTGTGAATTGCCAGTATTCAAATACACATACGAAGGACATCCAGAAAAGCATATTGCCGGCTTCGGGGCATTTAAAGAATATCCTGCAGAGTTCCCATGGAAAGACCATAAATAGAGCAGTAGAGGCAAAAGCAATTGCAGATGTGATTTTGAGGGAGTCATTGCATTTCTTGTTTAGTGCCGTCCAATTACCTGTAGCGTAAGATGTTGCTATGGCAGGGACCAGAGTAATGCCAAGAGAGGCAACTATTATAAAAGGGAAGAAAAGCAGCGGCATTACCATACCGGTTACCTGCCCATAAAGGGATAGTGCATTTGAGTTGCTGTACCCTGCCGCCCTAAGCTGCATGGGGATCAGGATTGCTATTATCATATCCATGATTGTTGTCAGAGCACCGCTTAGGGACAAAGGCAAAGCGGTTTTCAATATTCTTATGATAATGTGGACTGTTGAATCAGTCTGAGTATGAACCTCAACAGGTGGTCTATTGGCTCTATAGCAGAAGTATAACAGTATCAGGCTTATAAACTCTCCAGCAGCCATTGCTGTCATTACACCTGCGCAGACATATTCTATGCCGAAGGGAAGCAGATAGTAAGTAGTCAGGAGGAGCCCCATAAGACGGATCAGCTTCTCAAATATGTCGATAACGGCGGGGGGTTTTACATATTGCATTCCGTAAAAATATCCTTTCAGTACTGCACCTATGGATATAAAAAATACTGCGGGAGTGAACACCATAATTGATAGGAAGGTCCTGCCATCTTTAAGAACATATTTTGCTAGATATTCGGCATTAAAAAATATGAGGATGCAAAGAGCAAGGCTCCACATGCCTATTGTAATCCCGCAGATTTTTATGATTTTGTACATGTTCCTGTAATTGCTGCGGGGTGCTTGTTCAGCAATCAGCTTTGACACTGCGGTAGTTATCCCTCCGGAAACTAAAGTTATAAAAAGCAGGTACAAAGGAAGTATCAGCTGGTATACACCCACTCCTTCAGAACCTATTGCCCTGGTTAAAAAAACCCTGTATATGAAGGAAAGGGAACCGGTTATAAGATTTGTCATTGTCAATATAAATGCCCCTTGTATGTATGTGAGTTTTTTCAATACTTATCCACTCCTAATTCAACCCTATATTAAATGAATATTACGAAAGCAAGTACAATATTAGTACTATTTGGTACGGGGTTTCGGGGTTACGGGGAATTGGGATGGGCTTTGAAGTGAGAAATAAAGATAAAAAAGGCAGCCGAGATTCGGCTGCCGAGAGTGGATATGATTGGATTGCTCTATTCTTTTTCTATTTCAACCAGGAGACCGTTAGCAAATTTCAAAGTCAATTCATCATCTACTCTTAGATCTTCAACTCTTTCAGTTTTGCCATCAATTATTACTTTTACATCTGAATCCACCGTATAAGTTTTAGTTGTTTTATCAACTTTCAGAGTTATTTTCTTCAGGGTACTGATGCTTATTCCAGTAAGTGTACCGATTACTTCTGTTTCATCATCTTCTGCTATGATTTCTGTTACAATATCGCCGACTATTTCTACTTTGGCCTTCATACCCACTTCAAAATCTGAAAAGCTTGCATCATCATCATCGTTTACTGTGATATCGGCACTGCTTGGTATTTTGAGAGTAACTGCAGTACCGTTTGCCTTCTTAACCTTTATTGTCTTGCTGCCTGAGTTGATGGTGCTAATTATCCCTTCTACAGTTACTACTTCATCTAATTCGACTATCTTTGTTTCAGACAGCTTATTATTGTCCTCATCAACAAACCTGACTCCATCAATACCGTCAAAGTTTCTTAATCTTATAATACTGTAAGGATATACCGTATCTCCGCTTCTGGAAGATGAAGGTACGGTGGTATCTACTACAGCTTTAATTGTATATTTGTCCCTATTTTCAACCTTGTAAACATCTTCTATACTAATCTTATAGCTATCAGAGTTCTTTTTGCCCATTGTGGCTATAAGATAGATAATGTTGTCATATTCATAGGCCTTAAAATTTTCATTGAGCTTCAGATAGTCAACCTGATCCTTCAATATGGCTGACAAATCATCGTAATCAACTTCAGCAAAGGATACTTTGGTCTCTTCAGGGGCTTTATCAAGTTCTTCAATATCTACATTATCAAGCTCATCATCATCTTTATCCAGGAATACTACTTCTTCAATATCATCAAAGCTCTTAAATTTCACAACGCTGTATGGGTATGTGATTGCCTGGGTGACATTTGAGCCGGATGAAGGTTTTTTTGTGCCGACTACAGCTTTTACGATATATTCATCGCCATCCTCAACCTTATATACTTTTTCTATGGCTATGCTATAACCGCCGGTGTTTTGCTTTCCCATTGCAGCTACAAGGTATATATAGTTATCGTATTCGAATGCGGCATAGCTTTCCTTGGATTTCATATCGCTTATTTCATCCTTAAGCACTTTTGGAAGACTGCTGTCGGATACAGTACGGAATGAGACTGCTATTTCTTCTTCTTTCTCATCCTCATCTTCTTCTGATTCCTTTATAACTTCAATGAATATTACGTCTTTGTCGTTGTTCAACGTAAGCTGCAGAACATCTCCTTTTACCAAATCTTCTATAGTTTCAAAGGAGCCATTTTTATAAACATGTGTGTCTTCAATTACATCATAAGTGACAGTGACACCTTTTACTTTTACTGTGATTTCATTGTCATCAACATCTGCGGAGACAAACACTGTGCTGTTCTTTCTGTTATCAGTGTCCGGAAGGTCGAACTTTCCTTCTGCCCTGTCTAATAGCACAGCCATTTCAGCTCTTGTCACAGGATCATTGGGTTTGAACAAATTATTATCATTACCAATCATAATTTTCAGGTCATTTACAAGATAAACATAACCCACTGATTTATCCGGTATTGCATTGCTGTCTTTGAAGCTCAAATCTTTATCCATATGCTTCAAAGCTTCTTTTGTTTCTCCCATTGCTCTTATGATATATTTTGCTATTTCATGACGTTTTGCAGGTTTGTTGGGGTTAAAATCCTTCAGTTCCTCAGGGAGTAGGATTCCTTTTTAAATAGCCATAAATACATAGCCATAGCCCCAATTTGGCATTATGCCTTTGTATGACGGATAATCATTTTTACCCATGTCTTCAGCTTTTTTGTCATCACCTGTAAGTCTCATAACCATTGCAAAGGCTTCTACATGAGTGACATTATTCTTTGGGGCATAATTGCCATTGCCTATGCCTCCGATTATTCCTTTTCCCGCTAACTTTTCTATGGCATTGAGAGCCCATGTGATATCGGCACAATCATTGAATTTGAATTTTTTCACATCATTCTTCTTGATTTTGGTTTGACCATATGCATTGCCTTTGCCGGGAGATACAACTTTGATTGCTACATTTCCCCCTGACGGCTTTTTATAATCTGCTGCTAAGACCGTAGTAGTTAAGGAAGAGAGTGTGAATACTACTGCAATTCCTAGTGCCGCCAACTTTTTCTTCAACATAATATTTCCTCCTTGTTTCTTTTTTCTTTGAATGAACTTCTGTGTTTAATATATTATTCGCAGGTCGATTATGGTTTTTGGGTGTAATTTGAAAAAAGTTTTTCACATCATTTTTATTGACAACAATCCTTCATTATGATATTTTATAAAAAAAGATAACCTTTAATTTAGTCCTGTGAGGCTGGTAAGGTTTTGATATTTTGTCAGATAATTATTATGACCTTCATGCCCACAGGTGTGATGGTCTTTTTACATCCCGGGCAACCTTTAAATAGTAGTCCTGAGAGACTTAAAAGGAGGAGAGTAAATGAGTTTAAAAGGCAAACATATGATTGACCCCAATGATTTCAGCCTATCAGAGCTTGATGAGGTTTTTGATCTGGCTGACAGAATGGTGGATGACAGGGACTTATATGGAAGTATCTGCAATGGAAGAATCCTTGGGACACTGTTTTATGAGCCAAGTACAAGGACGAGGCTAAGCTTTGAATCAGCTATGCTTAGAATGGGAGGCAAAGTGCTCGGTTTTTCAGATGCGGCAACAAGTTCGGTTTCAAAGGGCGAGAGTATAGCTGATACAATAAGGGTATTAAGCTCGTACGCAGATGTTGTGGTTATGAGACATCCCAAGGAAGGTGCACCCAGGCTTGCATCGGAGTACTCTTTTATTCCTGTCATAAACGGAGGTGACGGAGGACACCAGCATCCTACACAGACTTTGACAGACCTGCTTACCATAAGAAGGTATAAAGGAACATTGGAGAATCAGACAATTGCTTTCTGCGGAGATCTTAAATTTGGAAGGACGGTTCATTCATTGATAAGTGCAATGTCATATTATAAAGGATCGAAATTTGTACTTATATCCCCTGCTGAACTCAGGCTTCCCGAACACTTGAAGTATGGCCTTCTGGAAAAACATAATGTGGATATTTATGAAACGGAAAACCTTGAAGAAGTGATTAACCAGGTTGATGTACTGTATATGACCAGAATTCAAAAGGAAAGGTTCTTTAACGAAGCAGATTATATGAGGCTTAAGGACAGTTATATACTATCTAAAAGTAAGCTTAAGGATTCCAGGGAGGATATGCTTGTAATGCATCCTCTGCCAAGGGTTAATGAGATAAGCTATGATGTTGATGACGATAAGAGAGCTGTATATTTTAAGCAGGCTGAATTTGGGATATATGTGAGGATGGCGCTTATAGCGCTCTTGTTGGGGGTGAATGTGAATGTTAACCGTAAATAGCATTAATTGTGGAATAGTTATTGACCATATTACTGCAGGTAATGGAATAAAAATTTTTGAAAAGCTTAAGCTGGATGAGGTAATTTTTCCTGTGGTGCTGTTGATTAATGTACCAAGCAACAAGCTTGGCAGGAAAGATATTATTAAAATCGAGAACAAGATAGACGTAGATCTTACGATGTTGGGATTGATAGACCCGGATATAACCGTAAACATAATTGAAGATGACAAGATAGTCAATAAGATGAATACCATCATACCAAAAGAAGTACAGGGATTGTTCAAGTGCAAGAATCCCAGGTGTGTCAGCAATTCTGACGATTATGCGACCCCCAAATTCCGGCTTGCCCATTCAAACGGGAAGATTTTTTACCGATGCGGTTATTGTGAAGAATTGACTTCCTACACCATATAATTGTACATCACCTGAGATTTTATGGTATAATATGTGTAAACACATATTATACCTTTTATTTTAAATGCCGCGCGATTATTTCGGCATTGCCGAAAACGCGCATGGCACAATCATAAATTCTAAAGAATATATGATATAATTAAAAAAGGAGGTGTTAGCATGAATATGCCTGAATTATCCGTTGGAATGTCAAAGTCAGTTCAAAAGGTTATAACTAAAGATGATACCGCATTGAATTTTGGAAGCGGAGCTTTAAAAGACCTATTGGCAACACCAACTCTAATCGCATTAATGATTGAAGCAGCAGTTGATACTGTCGATCCTTTACTGCCTGATAGTTATATTACAATTGGAAAAGGCATCGAAATTGAACATGAGTTTCCAACCAAAGAGGGGATGACAGTAACCGTTACCGCAAAACTTATTGAAGTTGACGGAAACACATTATCTTTTGAAATCATAGCCTATGACGAGATAGGAAGGATTGGTACGGGGCATCATGCGAGACAGATTGTGAACTATGATATTTTAATGAATAAGGTTGATGAAAGGGTTGGAATATTGGAGGGCAGACCTTAAAAGATTCAAAAATTTCCAAAAAATCTGTTGTAATTTTTATTCAACTGGAATATAATACTATATAACTAAAAGTGAATAGACCCAATCGATCGCTGAGTCCCTTTATTAGGGAACGGGGGAACCAACAATTGGGGTGAATCCTGCAAGGCAGGTAGGGCTAATCTTTTTCGGCCCGAATCCGTCAGCTAACCTCGTAAGCGTGGAAGAGGAGGACTGGGTGTAATTTGTAATAATTGCAGCCGTGGTTTACTCCACGGCTTTTTCGACCCTCAAATTACCTTCTATCGCCCGGAACTTCCTTTATTAAAAAGGAGGTATTGATATGTCCGCAGTAACCAATTCATACAGTGTTGTAAACCCATATCATCTGAAAAAGCTTCTCAGGGTAAGAAAAGCCAAAATTAGCGATATCAATGCAATATATGATGTAGCATCTTCAGTCGGAACCTCGGAAAAAATTTCCGAACAGGGCTTTCTCGTGGATGATTACTTATCGAAGCCTTCCTATTATAAGAAGAAGATAGGCAATTGGATCGAAAATTTAGAGTATTTCTATGTTGCTGAATTTGATAAAGTATATGGATTTATGATAGCCTATACCAAAGAGGAATGGATAAGGGACAATCCTAATTGGCTGGACGATGTGTACTGGAATCCGGAATTTGATTTGAGCTGGACGAATAAGTTTATCGTGGTTGATAAAACTGCCGTATTTTCAGATTTGACGGGTATTGGAATAGGAAGTCTTATCTATAAAAGGCTCTTGGAGGATCTGAAGCTTGAAGGCATAGAACATATTTTTGCGGAGACAATAATCAGTCCGCAGCCAAATTTTGCTTCTCTCCAGTTCAGGAAAAAGCAAAAATACAATCTGGCAGGAGTTCGTTATGAAAATTACAACAACACCCTATATACAGATTTGATTTACCATAAAAATGTGACGGAGTCGCATTTTCAATAACCAAGTACTGAAAAAGGGATATCGCAAACTATTATTCAATAGTTTTGCGACATCCCTTTTCTTAATATTATCTACCGGACATGCTTCTTTCAGCCTGCTCGATTAATTTCTTTACCATAGTTCCGCCTACCCTGCCTGCGTCCCTTGATGAAATGTCACCATTATATCCTTCTTTTAAAGTTACACCTACCTCAGATGCCACCTCAAATTTCATCCTGTCAAGTGCTGCTGATGCTTGAGGTACTACTTTCTGATTATTTCTTGCCATTTATATCACCTCCTGATATTATGTTTTACTGAAATCGGAATAATATTAGTGTAATATTATTGTTTTCATTCCAATTTTAACTTGCATTTGAAATCCGAATATGATATAAATTAATTAAAAGTCAAAGAAAGTCAAAGTCAAAGACCCTAATAAAAAGGAGAAGATATATATGGACATTAATAAATTAACTCAAAAGGCTCAGGAAGCTGTTCTGGAATCTCAGAACCTTGCAATAAAGCATAAGCACCAAACTATCGAAGGAGAACATTTACACTATGCTATAATTTTGCAGAATGATGGATTGATTCCGAGGCTGCTTTCAAAAATGAATGTACCCTTTGATTTCTACTACAAGGACATGACTGACCTTATAGATAAAATTCCAAAGGTTTATGGAGAGACAGCATCTTCACCTTATGTTTCCAGAAGATTTGAAGAACTATTCATAAAAGCCGGTGAAGTTGCAGAGAAATTTCAGGATGAATATATAAGTGTAGAGCACATTTACTTAGCACTGATTGATGAAGCCAATACACCCTCCTCAAAAGTCATTAAGAAATACGGCATAACAAAAGATAAGTTTTTAAAAGAACTTTCTACTGTACGGAGTAATCAGCGCATTACCAGCCAAAACCCGGAAGAAACCTATGAAGCTTTAAAAAAGTTCGGTCGTGACTTGGTGGAAGATGCCCGTAAGGGGAAGTTGGATCCTGTAATAGGCAGAGACAATGAAATAAGGCGAATAATCAGGATACTATCCAGAAGGACCAAAAATAATCCTGTGCTTATCGGCGAACCGGGAGTCGGAAAAACTGCAGCAGTAGAAGGCTTGGCTCAGAGGATTATGAAGGGAGATGTGCCTGAAGGACTGAAGAATAAGACGATTTTTTCTCTTGACATGGGTGCGCTCATAGCAGGTGCCAAATATAGAGGAGAATTTGAGGAAAGGCTCAAAGCGGTTCTGAAGGAAGTAGAAAAGTCTAACGGTAAAATCATTATGTTCATAGACGAAATTCACAATATAGTGGGTGCCGGAAAAGCAGAAGGTGCAATGGATGCCGGCAATCTCCTCAAGCCGATGCTGGCAAGAGGCGAACTGCACTGTATAGGTGCTACCACTTTGGATGAATACCGAAAGAATATTGAAAAGGATGCAGCCCTTGAAAGAAGATTTCAGCCGGTGCTCATAGATGCTCCGAATGTGGAGGATACTATATCAATACTTAGGGGGCTTAAAGAAAAATTCGAGGTACACCACGGTGTAAGGATACAGGACAACGCTCTGATATCAGCGGCGGTGCTTTCAAACAGGTATATAAGTGACAGGTTCCTCCCTGATAAGGCAATCGATCTGATTGATGAAGCTGCTGCAATGCTGCGTACCGAAATTGACAGCATGCCCAGTGAGCTTGATGAGATTATGAGAAGAATTATGCAATTGGAGATAGAGAGGGAAGCACTTAAAAAGGAAAGTGACAAACAGTCGGAGGAAAGGCTGGAGGCTTTGAATCGGGAGCTTTCCGAATTAAAATCTACCGGAGATTCAATGAAAGCACAATGGGAACTCGAAAAGGAAAATATAAAGAATATCCGGGATATTAAAAAGCAAATTGAAGAAACAAAAGCAGAAATAGAAAAGGCGGAAATGAAATACGATCTTAATAGGGTTGCGGAGTTGAAGTATGGCAAACTCATTGAGTTAGAAAAGAAGCTTGAATCCGAAAAATCAAACTTAGAGAATATGCATACCATGGGACACCTTCTCAGAGAAGAAGTCACTGAAGAAGAGATATCAGAGATAATATCCAATTGGACGGGAATACCTTTAAAAAGGCTCTTGGAAAGCGAAAAGGAAAAATTGCTGCGCTTGGATGAGGTTCTTCATAGGAGAGTAATCGGACAGGGAGAGGCAGTATCTGCCGTAGCTGATGCGGTTATTAGAGCAAGAAGCGGGCTTAAGGATCCTAAAAGACCCATTGGTTCCTTCATATTCCTGGGACCTACCGGAGTGGGAAAAACAGAGCTGGCAAAAACCCTTGCAGAAGCACTTTTTGACAGCGAGGATAACATAATCAGGATTGATATGTCTGAGTATATGGAGAAGCATACTGTAGCAAGACTGATTGGTGCACCTCCGGGATATGTGGGCTATGATGAGGGAGGTCAGCTTACGGAAGCGGTAAGAAGAAAGCCTTATTCGGTATTGCTCTTTGATGAGATAGAAAAGGCACATCAGGATGTCTTCAATGTATTCCTGCAGATACTCGACGAAGGCAGACTTACTGACAGCCAGGGCAGAACTGTGGATTTCAAGAACACGGTTATTATAATGACTTCAAATATAGGAAGCATGTATCTTCTGGAAGGAGTGGAGGAGAACGGTGCATTAAAACCTGAGGCAGTAAAGGCAGTGAATGAGGAGCTTAAGAGGCATTTCAGACCTGAGTTCCTGAATAGGGTAGACGATGTGGTGTTCTTTAAGCCCCTGCTGAAGGAGCAAATCAGAAAAATCATTGATCTAATATTTGAACAGGTAGCCGAAAGACTTAAGGATAGAAATATAAAAATATCATTAAGCGAGAATGCAAAAGACTATATAATCAGCAATTCCTATGACCCGGTTTATGGTGCAAGACCTTTAAAAAGGTTTATACAAAGCAAGATGGAGACTTTTATAGGAAGGGCATTGATAGCAGGAGAAATAACC
>JAQVFD010000272.1 GCA_028697435.1 Clostridiaceae bacterium | reverse complement strand
TATTCTTTTCCATTCTCAATAATAGTATTTGCATGGCCATTTTCCACACGACTTTGAATATATACCCCTCTTCCGTCAAAAGGCTCTTCTGCCTCATCCTTCAAGAATACTTCCACTTGTACATCATCGTGTTTAAAATTATAATCGAACTTTTTCGGAGGTTTTATCTTCACATCTCTGTAATAGTTCTCAATTTCTTCTTTGCTCAATTCAGTTTTAATAAACATAATAGCTAAAAAGTCACAATGATTCCCATTACCGATTAAGCATCCAACATCTTTAGACTTCACTACCAATACTGTCTTTGGTGGTAAAGGATACTTAAAAAGATTATTTGCAAAATTACTTAAAATAAGATCATTAATAAATGGTGATATAAAAAATGAAGAAATAATAAGGAACGCAGGAATAAAAAATGCAATTAAAAGTACTTTAGCTAACTTTTCTATTTTATCTCCTAGACTCATTGAACCACTCCTAGTTATATTAGGATAACTATCGATGAAAACCGCGATACGATGTCGCGACCTTTGCATTATCTGTCAGCTAACTACTGCACTCACGACATATGTCGTCAACTCATCCAATATGGGTGTATTCACGTAATAGTGTCGTGAATATCATAATATAGCTGTAGTTCTCTATACTAATTCTCCATATTACAAGAAAAATCCTTCCATTTAATTCAAGTAAACAGGTAATTATTGTACTAATTGTAAGACATAAAAAAAGCGTCTGCGACGCATTTTTTGACCTTTCATTGCGTGAAATCTAAATTTAGCGCAATGTTAACATATAAACTCATCAAAAAATAGAAAAAACATAAACCCCTCGGTTTATGCTTTTTCTTCTTCTTTATCTTCTTCTTTTGTTACTTCCGCCATTGCGTGTCTTCTTGAAAGGTTTATCCTTCCCTGTTTATCAATTTCAGTTACTTTTACAAGTATCTCGTCTCCTACTGCAACAACATCTTCCACTTTTTCAACCCGTTTTGTATCAAGCTTGGAGATGTGTACGAGTCCTTCCTTACCGGGTAGTATCTCGACAAATGCACCGAAGGTCATTAATCTTGTAACTTTTCCAAGATATATTTCACCTTCTTTTACTTCTTTAACCAGGCTTTCGATTATGTTGAGAGCCTTATCACCGGCTGACTGATTTGTTGCAGCTATGAATACCCTACCGTCATCCTCGATGTCTATCTTTACGCCTGTCTCTGCAATAATCTTGTTGATAGTCTTTCCGCCGGGGCCTATTATGTCTCTAATCTTGTCCGGATCAATCCTGGTTGTTATTATCTTAGGTGCATAGGGTGAAAGCTCTTTTCTTGGTTCACTAATTACGCTTAGCATTTTGTCAAGTATAAAGAGTCTTCCTACTCTTGCCTGTTCTAGTGCTCTTTCCAGTATAGGTCTGTCAATGCCGGCTATTTTTATGTCCATCTGTATTGCTGTAATTCCTTCTCTTGTTCCGGCAACCTTGAAGTCCATGTCTCCCAGGAAGTCTTCCATACCCTGTATGTCAGTAAGAATGGCAACATTGCCCTTTTCCTTCATTAAGCCCATTGCAACTCCGGCTACAGGTGCCTTTATGGGTACCCCCGCATCCATCAGTGCCAATGTGCTGCCACAGACTGAGCCTTGTGATGTTGAACCGTTGGAGCTTACAACTTCTGATACAAGCCTGATTGTATATGGGAATTCTTCTTCAGTTGGTATCATTGGCTCCAATGCTCTTTCAGCAAGGGCTCCGTGTCCTATTTCCCTTCTTCCCGGTCCTCTCATAAATCTCGTCTCACCTACACTGTATGGCGGGAAATTGTAGTGATGCATATATCTCTTTGTCTCTTCTTCAGTAAGACCGTCAAGAATCTGCACATCGCCCAAAGCGCCAAGAGTTGCAATTGTAAGAACCTGTGTCTGCCCTCTTGTAAAAAGCCCTGAACCGTGTACTCTGGGAAGAATTCCAACCTCGCTGCTAATGGGTCTTATTTCGTCAAGTTTCCTGTCGTCCGGTCTGATGCCTTCTTCTGTTATAAGCTTTCTTACCTGCTCCTTAAGTATGTCGTACAACACCTCATCAATGTCTTTTTCCTTCTCGGGGAAGATTTCTTCAAAATGCTCAAAGGTTTCTTCTTTGACTGCGTCAATCTTTTCCTGTCTTTCAAGCTTATCAGGAGTCCTTATTGCATCGAGGGTTTTCTGAGTCGCATATTCCCTTACTGCAGCTTCGATTTCTTCTTCCGGCTTGAAGACGGTGTATTCTTTCTTTTCTTTACCGACTTTAGCAACAATCTCTTCTATAAATGCAACAATCTTTCTGATGTTGTCATGAGCAAACATTATTGCTTCAAGCATAACATCTTCAGGTACTTCCTTTGCGCCTGCCTCAACCATCATGACAGCATCTTTTGTGCCTGATACCACCAAGTGAAGATCGCTTTTTTCCCGTTCTTCGTTATTTGGATTGAGTACGAGCTCTCCGTCAACTCTTCCAACCAGTACAGAACCTGTCGGGCCTTGGAAGGGTATTGATGAAATAGAAAGAGCTGCTGACGATCCAACCATTGCCGCTATCTCAGGCAAATTGTCCTGATCTACCGATAATACGGTAGCCACAACCTGTACATCATTCCTGTATCCGTGAGGAAACAAAGGTCTGATTGGTCTGTCTATCAATCTTGCTGATAATATTGCTTTTTCAGTAGGTCTTCCTTCTCTTTTTATAAAACCACCGGGTATCTTACCGACTGCATAAAGCCTTTCTTCATAATCCACACTTAAAGGGAAGAAATCAATCCCCTGCTTTGGTTCTGCTGAAGCACAGGCTGTTACAAGCACTACAGTATCGCCATATCTGACTAAGACTGCTGCATCGGCTAACTGGGCTATTCTTCCTGTTTCAATGCTTAGTTTTCTCCCAGCCAGTTCTAATTCGAATACATCCATGTTCTTTTCCTCCTTTCGATTTGTTTATTAGTAATATCTGAAACTAAGTAATATAATTGCAAAAGTTTCAGAGTATTAACTTACTATATGTATTTAGTGTCTCCTAGTCATATCAAAAAATTGCAAAAAGGACGGGTATGATCCCCGCCCTTAAACTGCTATTTTCTTAGACCTAGTTTTTCAATAATAGCACGGTATCTCTCGATGTCCT
>JAQVFD010000271.1 GCA_028697435.1 Clostridiaceae bacterium | reverse complement strand
CCTATGCCTGACAAACCGGCAAAGGTGCTCCTACTTGCTCCGAGAGACTCTCCTAACCTTGCAATCTCTACTATGCCACGAGTCATAACTGCTGCTTTTGTATTGTCACCCAATCCAAGCCCGTCAATAATACCCGCACCCAGTGCAATGATATTCTTTAAGGCACCGCCCAGTTCAACGCCTATAATGTCCGGATTTGTATAGACTCTGAATAATGGAGACATAAATATGTCCTGTATATATTCAGCCACTTCTCTTTTTCGGGACGATGCAACTACTGCGGTAGGAATACCTTTAGCTACTTCTTCCGCATGACTGGGACCTGAAACTACAGCCACTTCATTTTCTGGCAAAAGTTCATTTATTATTTCTGACATCCTAAGCAGGGTAACGTTTTCAATCCCCTTTGCCAGACTGACAATAATCTGTTTCTTTGTTGAAAATACCTTTATTTTTCCGCACATATCCCTCATTGCATGTGAAGGAGCGGCAATAATAATTACTTTACTTCCGCTGCAGCAGTATTCAATGTCAGAGGATACATCAATATTTTCCTTAAGAATTATACCCGGCAGATAAACTGAATTTTCCCTTGTGCTCCTGATATTCTCGATCAATTCATCGTCCCTTGCCCAAAGCCTGACATTCATACCTTTTCCCGAAAGCAGCACCGCTATTGCTGTTCCCCAGCTGCCGGCACCAATAATTGTAATATTGCTATTCATCATTTGCCCTCCTGCTCTGTTATCTTCTTTTCCCCAATCTTTGATTCCGTACCTTTCAGCAGCCTTGCTATGTTTGCCCTATGTCTGTAAATCGCTATTGTTGATAAAATCAGACTGAAAATTATATATTCCATTGGTTTCTGTGTAATAATCATTGCTATGGGATATATAGTAACTCCTAAAACTGATGCTAAAGATACATATCTGGTAGTAATAATGACAATGATTCCTACCGTAAATATTATAACTACCATCAAAGGATCTATTGGAAGCATCAAACCGATTGTTGTTGCAATGCCTTTTCCTCCCTTTCCCCCCAGAAGGATAGGCCAATTATGACCTATAATAACAAATATTCCTGCAAGTATCTCGCCGTAGCCCCCTCCTATATATCCGCCAATAAGGACAGCCGCAGTTCCCTTCAGCATGTCTCCCAAAAAAGCAATAGCAGCCGGCTTTGCACCTAATACCCGTAAAACATTTGTGGATCCGGAATTTCCGCTGCCGTAATTTCTTATATCTATTTTTCCCATAGCTTTTGATATAAGGTATGCAGATGCAATATTACCCAATAAATATGCTATTAAACTCACTAATACATATCTCATAAATCAGTTCCCCTTCTCCTATTCCCTCTTCCTCAATAAAAACCTCACGGGAGTTCCTTCAAAACTAAATGCCTTCCTTATTTGATTTTCCAAATACCTCTGATATGAAAAGTGCATCAGAGACGGTTCATTGACAAATAGCGCAAAGGTCGGCGGTTTGATAGAAACCTGTGTGGCGTAGAGTATCTTGAATCTTCTTCCTCCGGAGACAGCCGGCTGATTTGTCAGTACAGCCTCGTTTATCACATCATTCAGCATACCTGTGGAAATCCTCATAGAATGTTGGTCAGATACATGATTTACCAGCTCCAAAACCTTGTTTATCCTTTGTCCCGTCAAAGCAGAAACAAAAAGCATGGGAGCATAATCCATAAATGAAAGTTCATTTCTTATATCTGTTTTATATCTGTCTATGGTCTTGTCATCCTTTTCAACTATATCCCACTTGTTTACTATTATAATGGCAGCTTTGCCCTGTTCATGTATATAGCCCGCAATCTTGCTGTCCTGCTCGCTAACGCCCTCTTTTCCGTCAATTATCATGAGACATACATCTGCTCTTTCAATGGCAGTCAGAGACCTGATTACACTATATCTTTCTATGGATTCAAAGACCTTGCCCCTTTTTCTCATCCCTGCAGTGTCAATAAATACATATTTGCCTTCCCCTATGGTAAAAGGAGTGTCAATTGCATCTCTTGTTGTACCGGGGATATCACTGACTATAGTTCTTTGTTCTCCAAGTATCTTATTCACCAGGGAGGATTTGCCGACATTGGGTTTGCCTACCACGGCAACCTTGATGGTATATTCATCATAAACTTCTTCTTCTTCAGGGGAAAGGTTCTTCATTATTTCATCAAGCAGATCACCCAGTCCCAGTGCCTGCCCTGAGGAAACTCCCATTGGCTCCCCCAATCCGAGATTATAGAATTCATATATATTGTCTTTATACTTAGGTGCATCTATCTTGTTAACTGCCAGAATTATTTTTTTACGGGTCCTTCGCAGTTGATTTGCCACCTCTTGGTCGGAAGGAGTTATCCCCTCCTGTCCATCAACTAAAAACACAATAACCTCAGCGGTTTCTATGGCAATTTCAGCCTGCTGCTTCATCTGCTTCAGCATTAAATCCTCACTATATGGCTCAATCCCGCCTGTATCAATCAGGGTAAATGTCCTGTCCTGCCATTGAACCTCTGTATAAATCCTGTCCCTGGTCACCCCGGGATGGTCTTCTACTATGGAAATCCTCTTTCCTGCCAATTTGTTAAATAGGGTTGACTTTCCGACATTGGGACGCCCTACTATTGCTACGATTGGTTTAGCCAATATGCCCGCCTCCTGTAATATATTGAATCATCAAAGAGATATTATATTCTTAACAAGGTCACTGCCGTCTTCCCTGCATATAATGATTTTTGCCCCAAGCTCTTTTTCCAACTCTTCAACAGTAACATCATCAAGAAATACCCTCTCCCCGTTTTTAAGCATACATTCGGGTATGAAGATATTGCTCCCTGACTTCTTGTCCTTCAGTTGGTCCATTATGTCCTTCCCTGTAAGTAGACCCGCTACCTTGACGCTATTCCCGAAAAAATCATTTACTATAGGAAAAATACTTATTTTAAGCCCTTCTATTCTGCTTTCAATTTTTGAAGCAGCATTTTTCAAGTTAGGAGCAGCATACTCCCCGGTAATAATTGATACTGTCCTTTCCTTTTTCTTGTAACTTCCCATTTTTTTAAGAGACTCTTCAACTTCTCTGTTAAAAAGCGAAATCAGCCCGACTCCGTTTTCCAATTGGGTATACACTTCATACTCAGCA
>JAQVFD010000270.1 GCA_028697435.1 Clostridiaceae bacterium | reverse complement strand
TCATTGCTATTTCACTGCTATCTTCATGTTCCCTTGTTTCATGAACAACTCTTTCTACTTTTCTGCCAACCATAGTTTGAGCAATCCCGGTAAGAGTCGCATCTTCCCTCTTCATTTGGCTTACTTGTTCACCATCACGCATTATTGTTATGTGGTCGGCAACAGCAAGAACTTCATCCAATCTGTGAGTTATGAAAAGTATTGCAATTCCAGTGTCAGAGAGCTTTCTCATTGCATCCAGAAGCCTGTCAGCTTCGCTTTCTGCAAGTACTGCCGTAGGTTCATCAAATACCAGCAGTTTAATATTTTTCTTGTCGATTTCCCTTGCAATTTCAACAAACTGCATATAACCGACAGGTAAGCCTGCAATAGGCATCCAATCATCTATGTTCATTCCGAGCTTTTTAAGAGCTGCCTGGGAATCTCTTCTCATAGCATCGATATCCAAGGATTTCAAACTGTCACCCAATACCCTGCTTACTGCATTGTGTTTGGTTATCTCCCTGTTCAGCTTTATATTCTCTGTAATCGTGAACCCCGGAAGAAGCATAAACTCCTGATGTACCATACCAATACCCAAGTTCAATGCATCATTGGGAGACTTAATTTCCGCTTTTTCTCCTTCAAATATAATATCTCCGGTATAACCTCCTGTATTATGTATAACAGGCATACCGAATATTACATTCATCAGGGTAGACTTCCCTGCGCCGTTTTCACCAACCAGTGCGTGGATTTCACCGGCTTTGACATTAAGATTTACTTCTTTTAATACTTTATTTCCAAAATATTCTTTGCTTACATTTTTTAATTGAAGTACATAGTTTTCATCCATATACATTCCTCCTTTCAGGAAGTTTGGAGCTTTAACATATAATATAAAATTATTCCGAAATTATCCGGTCTACTTTTCCCATTGATATACTCTGTTTGCTAATTTCAGTGAAATACATACATAAGGTTGCCGTTAAGTCGGCAACCTTATGCTGCAAATATCTGCTTGTAAATCTAAATTAGAATGTTATAAAATCACTTAGAATCATATGGAAGTTATCAAAAGTAACATCTTTTCCGTCTTTGTCCTTACCTGTATAAACTACAAACTGCATTTCAGCTCCGCCAGCTATTTCTGAACAAATCTTCTTTAATGCTTCAACATCATTCTTGCTTGTAATTGTACCTTCACACCAAGCCTTTGCATATTCTACGCCGGCTTCAACAAACATCATGTTCATAGGTACAGGCCATGTTGAGAACTTTCCGGTGCCGCCTTTTTCAGCTATCTTATCTTCTATCTGTCCAATTATAAAGTCAACATCTCCTGCTTTGTCAGTAGGAATTTCTATACCCAGTGCTCCGGGATATCCATGATATGGGCTCGGGCAGCACTGCTGAGCATATATTGCGCCACCATCGAGAGCAGCTTTGATAAGGGGTTCCTGCATAGCGCAGTTTGTGCTGAAGAAGTTAGTGTCTTTTCCATATTCAGCTATCTTCCTCGGAACGTCTTCAAGTATGAACTGCTGTGCGCCAGGTACACCGGCATCGCCTGTTGGGTCGGGAGCTGTAGCATCTACAAACTTCAGACCGATTTTTTCACATTCAGCTTTGAATATGTCTCTTCTCTGTGCAAGAAGCGGATAAGACATATGTCTTGGGAAAGAGTAATGCACAAATGTTTTTGCACCAAGCTTCTTTGCCTGTGCCGGAATTGTATAGCCCATTGAAAGCTCATCGCCCTGCATTACTATATCAGCCTTCTTAGCTATCATGTCCGGGTCTTCTCCCGGTACTCCGCCTATAATAAGTACGTCAGGTCTTGCTTCTCTAACCTTTTCAAAGGCTGCACAAGCACCCGGAACTGACTGAACCATTACAAGAGCTTTTACTTCGGGATCCGATACTAATGCCAATGCATTAGCAATAACTGTTTCCTGTTCCTTTGTAAAGTTATCCGGATATGTCTGTGTTACTATAATGTCCGGATACTTTGCTGCCACTTTTTCTCCGGCTCTGAATTCTTCTTCGCCCTGAGATACTGTTCCTGTATAAACAGCGATCTTAAATTTCTCTGCTTCCGGCTGAGCTGCTGCCGGTTCTGAACCAGCGGCCGGTTCTGCAGGTTTTGCACATGCTGCAAAGCTTAGCACCATAACAACTGCTAAGACTAAAGCCAGTAGTTTTTTCATTTCTTCCCCTCCACTAATTTATTATTTATTAGACCGGAAAGATATCTTTCCGAATACTAATCGCCACAAGAACAAAGGCGGCTGCAGCCGCATTTGAAGCCCATGTGCCATATCCTTCGGAAATTCTGGCACGGGCAGTCAAATCAAGGGTTTTTATTGTATAGGAAAGTTATACTTTCCTATACAATAAAAAATGCAAAATTAATCAAATACACATAAAATTATTCTAATATTATGTATATTGTCAATTCTGCAATTTATAAATAATTCCTATTTTTATAACATATTTCTCTGGAATAATTTTAGAGAAGTTTATACTTGTTTTTTGGTCTGCCTAACTGTCCGTATATTGGAACTATCTCTATCTTCTTTTCCTCCAGGAGATGGGATATGTATCTGTGAACTGTCTGGTATGCCAAATGAAGACCATTTGCTATATCATCTATAGTCAATCCGTCTCCCTGTTCATTGATATAATCACAAATTATACTTAGTGTAGCAGGGCTGATACCTTTGTCGATATAAACCTGTTTCAATTCTGAAATGTATTTCTTCTGAATCTGATTTATTCTGAGATTTACTTTAATTCGAGAAATTAAGTCGGGAGATTTTATTGGTTTAATAGCAAAATCCGTTGCTCCTGCTGCAATAAATTTCTCTGCTATCTCCTGCCTTTCATCGACTGTCAGCACTAGTATCGATATTGCATTGTCCAATTGCCTGATCTTTTTTACCGTAGTCAAGCCATCCCAATCCGGCATATGATAATCCACAATTGCCAGGCTGGGTTTATGGAGTTTGCACAACTCATAACCCTGTCTGCCGTTGGGTGCGGTGGCTGCTTCCCAACCCCCATATCTGCAAATCTCCTTGATGGTATATAGTATATCAGGTTCGTCATCAATAATTACGATTTCAAATGTATTATTTGTTGTCAATTGCATCACCCCTCCTAATATCTTCAATACAGTCAACTG
>JAQVFD010000269.1 GCA_028697435.1 Clostridiaceae bacterium | reverse complement strand
TGTTCAAGAAGAACCTGCGTATTTGAAACTGACATATGGATTTTCATTTCCGGAAACTTTGTAAGCAAGCGGGAGAGGATCTCCGGCATAACATATTCACCGATAGACAAGGTTGCCCCGAAGGAAAACTGCATTGTGTCTGTTTGGACTGAACAGATGTTTTCCTTAAAATGCTTTGAATCTGAAAAAACAGTCATTGCAAACTCTTTTAAAAGCTCTCCCTGATGTGTAAGTATTATATTTCTGTTGACTATTTCAAATAGCTTGCACTCATAGAATTCTTCGAGATATTTAATGTGCTGCGATACTGCGGGCTGCGTAATATGCAAAAGCTGCGCGGCTTTTGTAAAACTGTTGCAAGAGCATAGGGTAAGAAATGTTTGGAGTCTGAAATCAAGCATATTTATCACCCCAATTATAAATCTATCTAATGCTATCATTATAAAGTATAATTTAATTTTATCACACGAACATGTTAGAATCAATATACCAGATAATATTAAAAGTAAACGAAAGGAATAAAACTTAAAATGAAAGGTCATAAAAAGTATTTTTTAGGTATAATACTATCTGCAGGAATAGCAGCAATGGCTTATATGATTAGTGTGTTTCTCCCTGCCGGTATTCTCGGAGAAACACTTATTGCGCTGATTCTAGGAATGCTGTTGAATCCGTTGGTTTGCCGATATAAGGTTTTTGATACGGGAATAAACTGGACTTCAAAAAAAGTTCTACGTGCAGGTATTATTATTGCCGGAATAACGCTAAGCTTTCCTCAGGTAATCAAAGCCGGTAAGTATGCCTTGATACTCATGGTATTTACCCTTGCGACCGCTTTTGGAGTGGGAAATATATGCAAGAAAGTTTTCAAAATAAATTGGAAGCTGGCTAGCCTTCTCTCAGTTAGTACTGCAATTTGCGGAGGAACCGCTGTTGCGACGCTGGGGCCCACCATTCGAGCTAAAAATCGGGATATCGCTTACGCAATATCCGCTACTTTTATCTTTGACATTATAACGGTAATCGCCTTTCCCTGGATAGGTCAGCTCTTGGGTCTTAGCGATACCGGATACGGACTTTGGATTGGTACAGCGGTTAATGATACATCATCGGTTGTTGCGGCTGGGTATGCATTTTCCGATGCTGCAGGTATGCTTGCAACAATCGTTAAGCTTACCAGAACACTTTTTATCGTGCCTATTGTCCTAGTCTTTTCATGGATATACGCAAAAAAAGAAACACCTTCACAAGCAGCTGAAAAGGTGAGTATGGGCAAAATATTCCCTTGGTTTATTCTTGGGTTCCTCGCTGTAGTAGGCATAAGAAGCACAGGCTTTGTGCCGGATAACATTGTCTCCGGGATGTCATTGCTGTCAAAATTCTTTTTATCAATGGCATTGGCGGCAATCGGTCTGAAAACCAGCCTTAAAGAAGTTGCCGGTGTTGGCATAAAGCCGATGATTGCAGGGGTAATAATTGACACTTCAGTAGTTTTTGTGTCTCTATTTGCTCAGGCAGGTATATTGCACTATATAAGATAAAAGCCAGCGGCCTCAAATACTGCTGGGCAGCGGCGTATCGGACGGTCAAACCGTGTGCCACACATAAAGAAATACTGCACAAAAGGTTTTATCCTTTGGTGCGTTTTCTTTTTGTCAAAAGGTTCACAAGCAATTTCGTAAATATATATATTATTATATTTTGCCATATGATACAATATATAGTGTTCAAACACGCAGCAATATACAAAATAGAGTTCAGAGGTGATGATTTATTGTGTTAACAGACAATGCCGTTAAAGTATTGGAAAAGCGCTATCTTATTAAGGATGAAAAGGGGAGGGCAGTTGAGACCCCGGAGCAGATGTTCAGAAGAGTTGCAAATACAATAGCAGTTGCTGATAGTAATTATGATAGTTCAGCTGATATTGCGGAATCTGAAGAAAAGTTTTATAAGCTTATGACCAGTCTTGAGTTTATTCCCAATTCCCCCACTCTGATGAATGCGGGAAGGGAGCTTGGGCAGTTGTCTGCGTGTTTTGTGCTTCCTGTTGAGGATTCCATGGAAGGTATTTTTGATGCCATTAAAAATGCGGCGATGATACATAAAAGCGGTGGAGGAACAGGCTTCAGTTTCAGCCGTTTAAGAAGCAAAGGTTCAACTGTAGCGACTACCGGCGGTGTAGCGTCAGGACCCATAAGCTTTATGAAAGTGTTTAATTCCGCCACTGAAGCGGTGAAACAGGGGGGCACCAGAAGAGGCGCCAATATGGGTATCCTCCGGGTGGATCATCCGGATATACTTGAGTTTATACAGTGCAAAAAGGACAATAGTGATATCACCAATTTTAACATAAGCATTGCCATTACAGAAAAGTTCATGGAAGCTGCAGAAAAGGGTGAAGATTACGAGTTGATTGATCCTGCAACTAAGGAAGTGGCAGGTGAGCTTAATGCAAAAGAGGTATATGACCTGATAGTAGAGATGTCCTGGAATAATGGAGAGCCCGGAATCATATTTCTGGACAGGATAAACAGGGATAATGTGGTACCCAAGCTGGGAGAGATTGAGAGCACCAATCCCTGCATAACAGGTGATTCATGGGTTTTGACCCAGTTTGGACCCAAGCAGGTCAAAGATGTACTGGGCGAAAAGGTACAGCTTGCATTAAATGGCTCTTACGCAATTTCTGACGAGAAGGGTTTTTTCAAAACAGGAATAAAGAATGTAATTAAGATATGTACAAACCGGGGTTATGAGCTAAAACTTACAAAGGATCATTTGGTAAGAACAGCAACAGACATAACACGCTTTAAGATTAATGAGGAGTGGAAGGCAGCAGGGGATTTAAAACCCGGAGATAAGGTGATTTTATCTAATAATAGGGGAATAAGATGGGAAGGCAAAGGAAGTCTTAATGAAGGATATCTTTTAGGTCTGCTTATAGGAGATGGTACTCTTAAAAAAGAAGGTGGAGTCATCTCTATATGGGGGAATGATGAAGAGGCAGTATCTTTGATGAAAGCTGCAGGTGAAGCTGTCTGTACATTGTCCGATCGTAGTGACTTTAAAGGTTTTCAAACTATAATCGCAGACAGATCTGAAAATAGGATGAAGCTTTCTGCACTGCGTGATCTTGCTGAAGCATATGAAATTATGCCCGGAGATAAAAAAGTTACTC
>JAQVFD010000268.1 GCA_028697435.1 Clostridiaceae bacterium | reverse complement strand
AACAGACTGTATCTCATTGCTTCCGTAATAACCGGCATACTATTGTTTTCCGGAACCATGGAATCAAGCTTCTGCTCTACCAGCAGCTTTTTATTCGTCAAATACTCTTTAAAGTCCAATGTTATGCCTCCTTGATTTGACTAATGCTGAATTCCTCCATCTGTTCTCCGTTGCGGTTCATAATTGACATTACCTTTCCTTCCGCTTCTTCCAACATACCGGAACACTGTTTTGAAAGGGTAATTCCTTCTTGATAGATTTTAATTGACTCTTCAAGGGAAATATTACCTTCCTCTAAGGTTTCAACTATTTCTTCCAACCGCTTCAAAGCCTGCTCAAAAGAAAAATTCTCATTCATATTATTCTACTACCTTTCAAGATATATATATATTTCAATTAACTTTCTTTGTACACCTGTGTATCTTCAGATTTTACTCTCCAGTCCTTTTACCTGGACTGCCACTTTCCCGTCCTTTAGCTTAATTAAAAGCTCTTCATCAAGCAGCATATCGTTAATAGAGGACAAGAGTTTTCCATCAGACTTTCTCATGATTATACCATAACCCCTGTTCAATGCTGCCTCAGGGTTTAGTAATTGCAATTTCCCAATAGTCTTATCAATTTCATTCCTGCTGCTCTTTATTATATTCAGCATGTTGTAATCCAGGTACTTGTCAAGGGAATCAAGAGTTTGACTCAAGTTGAGTATTTTTCTCTCTAACTGTCTGAACACATTATCCCTGGAGATTTTCTCAACTCTGCTTTTGTGGTCCTTTATGTAGTTTGATATTGCAGTATTCAGAACATATCTGAACTGGCTTAACTTGCCCATAAGATTCTGCATATCCGGAACTGCCAGTTCAGCTGCAGCAGATGGAGTTGCCGCTCTTAAATCTGCTGTAAAATCTGCAATTGTATAATCCGTTTCATGCCCTACAGCCGATATTACCGGTATATCCGATTCGTAAACGGCTTTCGCCACCGCTTCCTCATTAAATGCCCAAAGCTCTTCGATAGAACCTCCCCCGCGACCTATTATCAACACATCTACATTTCTTTTTATATTAAAGAATCTAATCCCTTCAGCTATTTCATTTTCAGCTCCTGCTCCCTGAACCTGTACAGGAAATAAAAAAATATCTATGCAAGGACACCGCCTTCTTATAATTGAAATTATATCCCTTACAGCTGCTCCTGTAGGCGAAGTAACAACGCCAACAGCCCGGGGCATAAAAGGAATTTTCTTTTTCTTTGCTTCATCAAAATAACCCAGATTTGAAAGCCTTTTTTTAAGCTGCTCATATGCCTTGTAAAGAGAGCCTGTCCCTTCCGGGATCATATCCTCAGCATAAAATTGATACTGCCCATCTCTTTCATATATGGAAAAATAGCCCCTCAGTATCACTGCAAAACCATCTTCAGGTATGAATTTGAGCTTTGATGCATTTCCCTTGAACATTACACATCTTATTCTTGAGTCAGCATCCTTTAAAGTAAAGTATATATGCCCTGATGTATGATGTTTGTAGTTTGAGATTTCCCCCTTAACATGCAGATGAGATAGCAGCGCATCATTTTGCATTAGGTATTTAATATAATTATTGACCTCAGTAACAGTAAAAATTTTTTCATTATTCATTTGTTTCATACACCCTTTATGCCTGATTCTCTTATGATTTTACCCAAAACACCATTTACAAAGCTTCCGGATTCCTCTGTACTATACTTCTTGGCAAGCTCAACTGCTTCATTAATTGCCACACTGTCAGGTATATCATTACGAAATTGTATTTCGTAAAGAGCAAGTCTCAATATTGCAAGATCAACCTTTGCAATTCTTTCTTTTGTCCAGCCGATTGTATTATTTTGTATCAATTGATCTATATCTTGAAGTTTCTCAATAGTGCCTTTTATAATTTCTTCAGCAAATTTCACATCTTCACTTTTCATAGAATCGGGAAGCTTGTCTTCCTTAAACTCTTCAAGCATGTCTTCAATATTTTCATTCTTATTATAATCCGTACTGTACAAGAATTGAATTGCAGATTCTCTGGCAAGCCTTCTACTCATATATCCTCCTATGTGCTTCGCAATTAACATCATCTTACTCTCGTGTCTCGGGTCTGAAATTTTGCATATATTTAAACTAACCCTCTTCCGTGCAAAAGCCTTACAAGAGGGTTAGTCTATAAAAATCTATTTGGCTTTTCCTTCAGGACTCTCTTCTTCTTTGTTTTCCTTATCCATATTTACACCTTGTATATGAATATTGACTTCAACAACGGTCAAGCCGGTCATTGTTTCAACTGCCTTTTTGACGTTCTCCTGTATTTGCCAGGAAACATCAGGTATCCTTACCCCATAATCAACTACTATGTAGAGGTCTATAGCAGCCTCTTTTTCACCTACTTCTACCTTAACTCCTTTTGAAGGATTCTTCTTTCCGAGTATCTCTGTTATGCTATCTGCTATTCCACCACTCATGGAAAAAACTCCTTGAACTTCTCTGGCGGCTATTTCAGCAATAATAGCAACTACATCATCAGCGATCTTAACATTACCGTACTTATCCAATTTTATCTCCTTTTCCAAACATAGCACCCCCTTGTAGATTCTATCAACAATTATATCAAAATCAAAATCTATTTACAAATATATGTATCTGCCAATATTATATTATACATTATTGTCATATTTATTCAAGCTTTGCATAAAAGTTGGAAACTGAGCATATTTAGTTTTTCTTCATTATTTTTATATTTTTGGGATCCAGTTTTGTTTTTCTTACTACTATATCTTGAATTTGAGCTATATTGGAGGAAGTAAGCTCTTTAGCCTCAACTATAACCGTTGCCGAATCGTCTGTAAGAAATACCAATGCGTCATTAAAGCCTCTGGAAATTATTAGATTTTCAATTATCATTTCCTTATCGGTAAGAGACACGATCTTTACAATCTCCTGTTGCGCCATATCTTTGAAATTTCCTTCTGCTTTGTCGCTGTTTATTATATCCTGCCACATTTCTACTTCCTTACTCCTGTTCTTATCCCTTTCAATCCTGTACTCCGAGAAAAAGGAAGCAGCTGTTTCTACAGCCTCACTACCGCTGTCCTCAATGACTACTGCTCCTTCGGCAGACATGTCAACCTGTTCTGCCCCTTGCGCTTCCTCTGAGCTTATAACTT
>JAQVFD010000267.1 GCA_028697435.1 Clostridiaceae bacterium | reverse complement strand
CTCATTGTGAGCACCGTCAATAAGGATTAAAGGCTCACTGCTTACAATACTCAAGCGGCACGGCCATTTAACAGATTCAATTCCTTTTTCGACAGCAGTTTCTTCTACCGGATGACCTATTTTATCAATTTCCGCTATCGCAGCCAATGCAACAACCGCATTTAATAACTGGTGGTCCCCGATTAGGGGCAGCTTCATATCCGTAATATCATAATCCCGATACCTGAAATCAAATGTCTGTCCGCTAAGATCATAATTCTTTGGTACTAAGGAGCCAATATCCGCCTTTACCAAACTTGCATTTTTCTCTTTGCACACTTCTGCAATCACAGCCGCCGCTTCCGGCAGCATCTTCGGATACATTACCACCCTTGAGCCTTCCTTTATAATACCTGCCTTTTCATAGGCTATCTTTTCGATAGTGTCCCCGAGTATATCCTTATGGTCATAGCTTATGGAAGTTATTACGGAAAGCAGCGGTTCTATCACGTTCGTGGCATCAAACCTTCCTCCCAGTCCGACCTCAATAACTGCAAAATCCACCTTTTTACGTTCAAAGTACAGGAAAGCCATGGCAGTATACATTTCAAACTGTGTAGACCCTTCAAGCCCTTTTTCACCCATAAGCGCAACCTTACTCAATACATGCATGGCATAGGCTGCAAAGTCCTCTTCGGTAATCTCGGTGCCGTCTATAGTCATTCTTTCGGTATTCCTGAACAAATGGGGCGAAATATACATACCTGTACTATATCCGGCGCTGCTGAGGACCCTCGCAATCATTGCCGCTGTGGAACCTTTGCCGTTGGTACCTGCAACATGAATCGTCCTAAACTTTTTATGAGGATTTCCCAGCAGCTCCAATAGGTTTTCCGTTCTTTCAAGACCCGGTTTGCATCCGAATTTCACGGTGGTTTCTATTAAGTGCACAACTTCATCGTAGTTCATAATTCTTCTCTCCGTTACTTTTTCAGTGAGTTTATCCTCTCATATACCTTTTCCAGCATCTCCTGATACTTCTTTTCTTTAGCCTGTTCCTCTTCTATTACATTCTTAGGTGCTTTTCCTATGAAACCCTGATTGCTGAGTTTTCCTTTGACCCTTTGCAATTCTTTTTCCAGGTTATCCTTTTCTTTACTAAGTCTTTCAAGTTCTTTTTCGAAGTCTATCAGATCGGAAAGGGGCAAATATATCTCCGCGCCATCTATAAGAACTGATATCGCACCCTCCGGAATACCCTCCTTAGAAGCCTGTGTAACAACCTCTGAAGCAGAAGCAAGTCTCTCAAAGTATAGCCTGCCTTCCTCTATTGCTTCTTTTACATCTTTATTTTCTGTTACTGCAATTACCTTGGCTTTTCTTGAAGTCGCAACATTCATTTCAGCTCTTATATTCCTAATGCCCTTTATTGCTTCCATTACCTTTTCCATTTTCCGCTCTTCTTCCGGCTGATATTTATTTGCATCATACTCCGGCCAATGGGAAATCATTATCGATTCGTATTCCGACGGTAGATGCAGGTAAATCTCTTCCGTTATAAACGGCATAAACGGATGCAACAGCTGCATAGTCCCTTTCAAGACATCGCATAACGTTACTTGTGCTGCAAGCTTAGTTTTTTCGTCTTCTCCATAGAGTCTTGGCTTTACAAGTTCAATATACCAATCACAGAATTCTGACCATATGAAATCATATATCTTCTGCGCCGCAATACCTAAATCAAATTTCTCCATATTTTCGGTAACTTCTTTTACTACAGTATTGAACCTGCTTATTATCCACTTGTCTGCCGTAGTCAGGCTTGAAGCGTATTCCGGCAAGGCTGCATTCTTTACTCTGTCAAAATCCAGGTTCATTAAAACAAATCTCGAAGCGTTCCATATCTTGTTTGCAAAGTTGCTGTAAGCCTCAACCTTTTCCCAGAAAAATCTCATATCATTTCCCGGAGAGTTACCGGATATCAAATTGAATCTTAAAGCATCTGCTCCGTACTTTTCAATTACATCCAGCGGATCTATCCCGTTCCCCAGGGATTTGCTCATCTTTCTTCCTTCAGAGTCCCTTATTATTCCATGAATCAGGACATGTTTGAAAGGTTCTTCCTTCATGTTCTCCATAGCTGAGAAAATCATTCTGGCAACCCAGAAGAATATTATGTCATAACCCGTGACCAATACACTTGTAGGATAGAAATACTCAAGATCCTCAGTCTTGTCAGGCCAGCCAAGGGTTGAAAAAGGCCACAAAGCAGAACTGAACCAGGTATCCAGAGTATCTTCATCCTGCTTAAGCTTTCCTCCGCATTTTCCACAGGAATCCGGTACAGTCTCAGATACAATAATCTCACCGCAGTCCTCACAATAGTATGCGGGTATCCTATGACCCCACCACAATTGCCTTGAAATACACCAATCCTGAATATTCTCCATCCAGTTGTAATAAATTTTTGTGAATCTTTCAGGCACGAATTGTACCCTACCGTCCCTTACTACCTCTATTGCAGGCTCGGCAAGGGGCTTCATACTTACGAACCACTGCTTGGAAAGTAAGGGTTCTATTGTTGTGCTGCACCTTTGACAATGCCCTACATTGTGGTCATGCTCTTTTGTATTAACCAGCAGCCCTTGCTCTTCCAAGTCTTTAACAATCTGCTTCCTTGCTTCATACCTATCCAATCCTTTATATTTGCCTCCAAGGCTATTTATAGTACCATCATCATTCAGTATCCTCGGCATTGGAAGATTGTGCCTCATGCCTACCTCAAAGTCGTTGGGGTCATGGGCAGGTGTTATTTTTACAGCTCCCGTTCCAAACTCCATATCAACATAATCATCTTCTATTACCGGTATTTCTTTGTTCATAAGAGGCAATATCAAAGTCTTCCCTACAAGATGCATATACCTGTCGTCATTTGGGTTAACTGCTACGGCAGTATCACCCAGCATTGTCTCCGGTCTTGTAGTGGCAATTTCTATATACTCGTCACTGTCCTTTACAGGATACTTTATATGCCAGAAGTGACCTTTTGAAGTATCATAAATAGTCTCAATATCCGATATTGAGGTCTCGCAATTGGGACACCAGTTTATTATTCTCTCGCCCCTGTATATAAGTCCTTTTTCATATAATCTTATAAAAACCTCCATAACCGCCTTTGAACAACCCTCATCCAGAGTAAATCTTTCTCTTG
>JAQVFD010000024.1 GCA_028697435.1 Clostridiaceae bacterium | reverse complement strand
GATAAATCAAATAATTTCTTGCTTCCTTTGGGGAAATATCCATGTTTCTTCTTCCAAAACCAATCAGATCCGGATATCCGGGATGTGCACCTATACCTAACTTGTTTTCAGCGGCTAATGCGATAGTTTTTTCCATAACCATCGGATCTCCTCCATGCCATCCGCAGGCTATGTTGACAGAAGATACATACCTGAGCACCTCTTCATCCAGTCCCAATTTGTAAGTTCCATAGCTTTCACCTACATCACTGTTTAAATCGACAATATTTCTCATATTCTCCCTCCTTTCGTTTCAATATTTGAACCAGTGGTTTGTTTTTGCCATGGTATTGAAAACCCTATGAAAAAATATATAATACAAACCATAAATATTTTGGTAAGTCGATTATTTAAATATATGCATAATAAAAGCTGTGAATTCACATTGATTCACAGCTTTTTTCCGAGCATATATTTAAAGAACCCAAGACTCTTGAAATTTCATTTGTTAGATAAATGTTAGAAAAGCATACAAAAAAGGACTCCACTCTAAGAGTGTCAGTCCTTTTTCTATCTATATAAACTAAAGGAATATGCTATATTGGCGGGAGTATGTGGGAATCGAACCCACCCATGAGGCTACTAACCCCAAACACTGGTTTTGAAGACCAGAGGGCACACCAGCACCCATCTACCCCCATATTCATCATACTTCATACAACTACAAATATTATCATAATACTTTTTAAAAAGCAATGTCAATAAAAGAGGAAAAGGATAAAAAGAAACCGAAATAAGGACACGGGGACGTTTCTGCTGTCTCAAAAGAGACAGCAGAAACGTCCCCGTGTCCTTATCGGCTTATATTTCATCCTGCTTCTTTTATTATTGGCGAAACCTATTAGGAGATTGAGCAATTTCTTGCTTCATCTGCTCTATGATTCTCCTTACCATTTCGCCGCCTACCTTTCCGCACTGCTTTGCTGACAGGTTGCCTTTATAGTCGCCGCTGAAATCTATTCCAAACTCTGAGGCGATGGACTTTTTCAAAGTATCCATTGCAACCTCGGCTTCAGGTACGAGAATCTTTGAGCTCCGCCTGCCGGTTCTTTTCCCGGGAATAGTCTTATATGCTGTTTCAGAATTTTTTGCCACCATAAAACACCGCCTTTCATTGTTAGTATTCTATGGATTTTGGTTTTGCATGAGTTGAAAATATAGGATAAGGTAAGAAAAAATGAAAATCTAAAGTATGAAATTAGTAAGCATATATAATGTCAAAGGCAATGTGAGAATGCTAAGAAGTGTGGTTATAAATACACCAGCTGAAGCAAACAATGGTTCTACATCAAATTGCTCGGCAAAAATTGCATTTGTTGCACCTGAAGGCATGGCAGCCATTAATACACATACAGATATTACCATAGTGTTAAAGCCAATAAACTTCAGAAAAAAGGCAGTTACTAAAGGAATAAGGATAAGTCTGACTGCCGACATCAGATAGACTTTTTTGTCTGAAACAAGTTTTGAAGCATCAATTTCTGCAATTAATGCGCCTATAAGAATCATTGCGAGAGGTGTGGTCATTTTTCCGATCAAATCAAATGCCATCTGAAAAGAATATGGCAGGCTTATCTGGAATACAAACATTAGAATGGCAATCAGTGTTGATATGGAGCCAAGATTAAGAAGTTTTTTCAGGTTAATTTTCCCCTGACGATTAAACAATAGAATACCATAGGTCCATAAAAAGGCAGTAAATACTAAGTTTGAGGCTGTGGCATAAAAGACTCCGATTTCCCCAAAAAAAGCTTTTGCCATAGGATAACCCATAAAACCCACATTTCCGAATACTATAAGAGATATGAATACTGCGGCTGTTTTTTGATCAAAGCGCAGTCCTTTTACAATCAGCATACATAATAGGATTGTCAGTATATAAGTAATAAATGTAATTATCAGGATGCTGATCAGATTAGGCAGCACTTCAGCGCTTCTTGTAATATTGGTTGATGAGAGTACCAATGACGGAAGTGCAATCTGCATCAGGATTACTGAGATTGAATTTTGGATGCCCTCATCGATTATTTTTGCTTTTTTTGCTGCTGTTCCAACAAACATTATAATAAATAGAATCAGAATCTGGCTGATTGCCGTATTAAAATCCATATAAACCCCCGGACATTGATTTAATTGTGTAATAAAGTTGCATTATAAAAATAAATATATCATAGATATTAATATATGTACAATAACGGGCAAATAGGAGTGCAGGGGAGTGAGAGGGAAAAATGATTGATAATGATATGGATGAGTGTTTTTTAAAAGAAATTCTGATATTAAATGAAATTCTCACACCTCTTGCAAGCTCTTACAGGCTGTCTGTAGGGGCTGCCGAAGAGTTAAACAAAATAGCCCTGGCACACCGAAAAGATGTTGAGGATGCCATAGATAGGGCTGATGATCTTGGACATTTGGTTGATGATGTCAGGAGGAAGCTTAAGAAGTGTATGAAAAAATATTTTTCTGAGCTGGATTACAGGCTGGAGCATATGGAGGAGATACAGAAAAAGGCTGCAATGCGCGAGAAGCTTAATTCAAAGCTTAATGAGCTATCCAAAGGGAAAAATAAGGAAGACTGATAATTGATGATACAATAGACAGCCTTTTAAACTATTTAGAAATAATCATATCCCCAGCGTTATTCATAAATTCCTCCAGCCTATCTGCCCTTACACCTCCGCCTTGAGCAGTCCTTGAATTCCCGCCGCCTTTCCCATCAATAACGGGAAGCACTGCTTTAAAAATCCCATTCATATCAATATTGATATCTTCTGAACGGGCAAATATTACCTGTGCGTTATCGTTTTTGCAGGCTAACAAAGCGATTGTACCGGGTGTCTGTGTAAGGTACTGAGCAAGCAGCTTTATGTCGTTTATATTTCTGCTTTCATATATTCTTTTTATTATTCTTATTCCGCCAGCCGTCGGTTGTTCTCTTATTATATTTGCAGCTTCAGATTTTATTAGCTCATGAGTAACATTATTAAGCTGTCTTTCTGTATTCTTTAAGTCAAGCAGCATCTTGTCAATAGCTCCAACAATCTCAGAATCCCTGACCGAGAATTTTTCGCAAAGAGTCTGAATGATGGAATTACCTTTACTGTAGTCCTTAATGGCCCTATTCCCGCACACAAAGGCAAATCTGATGCCACCTTTACATTTTTCCCAGCTTTTTATTTTGATCATTCCCACCTCGCCGGTTGTTCTCACATGGGTGCCGCCACAGGGGGAATAATCAACGTCTCTAATTGCTACTATCCTTATGTTTTCAGTTACCGTCGGCATCTTTCTCAAAGGCAGGCTGCGGATCTCTTCGCCGGTTACCACTCTGGTTATTACAGGAAGATTGCTGTAGATGATATCATTTGCCATATTCTCAATGCGTTCGGCATCACTAATGCTAAAGCTGCCGATGTTTATTTCTATGCTCACAATATCCTTCCCCATGTGGAAACTGTCGGTGCTGCCGTTAAAAAGCTTCTCAAAGCACGCTGATAATATATGCTGACCGGTATGCTGCTGCATAAAATCAAAGCGTCTTCCCCAGTCAACGTAACCAATTACTTCTGATGACGAAAGCTGCTCATCAATAATATGGAGCAGTTCTCCATCCTTTTCAATTACTTCATATATCTTTTTATCATTTATATAACCCATATCATAGGGTTGTCCGCCTCCGGCAGGATAGAAGGCAGTCCGGTTAAGCACAATTCCGCACTTGTCTTCATATGGCAGTATTTCAACCACTTCAGCATGGAATTCCGTAAGATATGGATCATCATTATATAACCGTTCAGTCCGCATATTATCCTCCGCAAAATCATATTAGGGATTCTAGACTCGAGACACTGGATTTTGGAAAAGATTCTGGAACTATTGGAGAGGGTAAGGAATGCCCTGACTCCCCCGGAACCTCGTAACCCCGTAACCTCGAAACCTGATATTATCAGTTTAGCATTCCCGCAAGTTCGGTTCAATAATACATTTTGATTTTTGGGGTGGACAAGAGTGGCACTGATTAATGTAAATCATAGAATATATTGAAGGAGGGATAAATATATGAATATTAATGAATCAATAGTAGTTCCTGTTATAATTTCATTGATACAGATTGCAAAAGGTCTTGGGCTGCCTAAAAAATTTTCAGCACTTGCAGCTCTTGTTATCGGCGTTATTTTTGGTGTTTTCTTTCTTGAACCCCGTTGCATAAAAATGGGGATTTTTAAAGGTATAGTATATGGACTTTCTGCATCAGGACTCTATTCCGGTACAAAAAATACCTTTGAACAGATAAACTTAAATAATGTTAAAAAAGATAATTAAAAAAGAATTTAGAGCATTGAAGTATATATTTATAATCCTGAGGTTAAATTAAACTCAGGAGGTGAATTATATGGGAAATAATGCATCCGGTAATCAACAGGAAAGGTCTACAGGCACAGGATTAATCGGTTTTATTATCAGATTCGTAATTGCTGCAATAGTACTTATGGTTACAGCTTACTTTGTTCCCGGTTTTAGTATGAGAGGAGGCTTTACAACTGCACTTGTAGGTGCTCTTGTGATAGCGGCGGCTGATTTTTTAATCGAAAAGCTTTTCAAGTTCGATGCCTCTCCGTTAGGCAGAGGCATCTCAGGTTTCCTGGTCTCGGCAGCGGTAATATATTTTGCCCAATATTTTGTGCCGGGGATGGAAGTAAGTTTATTGGGAGCAATAATTGGAGCGTTGGTAATTGGCCTTGTTGACACAGTGCTGCCTACCAGGGTTATGTAGGGGCGCCATATATGGCATACCCTGCTATAGGAAAAAATGTAATTTGTTAGAAGGATATTCAAGGTTTTGGTAGAAGTAATACAAATCCCCAATAATTTCGAAACGGATGTGGGATTATGACAGAAGTTAGCCAAGGCTTTGAAACCAGCCGCAGAAGATATGAAATGGCGGGCTTTGCGTTTTCTTTCTTTTCAGGCATATTAACTGCGAGTATTATATTACCCGGTATTCCGATTATACTGGGTAGTTTTTTATTATCCGGAGCGGCAGTGATTATAAACAGAAAAAGCAAATCAGATCTCAAATCAGTAATTATGCTTTTAATATTTCTTGCAGGGATGCTGGATTACAGTATTATATCCGGAGTTGAGAGCAAGTTAAATGTATTTGATGAAAATACTGCAGTCTATGAATGCCTGATTACGGATAATCCCGCAGAAAGGGGTAATTATTATCAATACCCGGCCAAAATTTTATCAGTTCAATACGAGGGGAAACGCTACAATTTCTCCGAAAAAATTTTCCTAAGAATTGATGCAGAGACTGTATTCAAGTTTGGGGATAAACTGAGCATTCATGGCCAATGCTCAGATATATCCGGAATAAGAAATCCGGGAGACTTCGATTATAAATTGTACTATAAAAGTAAAGGTATCAATAAACAGGTTGCAGCCGAAAAAGCGGTTCTGCTTAAAGAGAATGATGCGGGGATATTCAAGACGATGCTGTATTTATCAAGGGATAAGGTCAGAAATGCTATTAATCAGGCTTTGCCTGAAGAGGAAGCAGCAATACTTATAGGAATTATAACCGGTGATAAGACTGAAATAGATGAAGACATGAGGGAGGCTTATATGAAGACAGGGCTTTCCCATATACTTTCGGTTTCCGGTCTACATGTCGGTTTCCTCATGTTGCTTCTTACATATTTGATGATGCCCTTCCGTCCGGACAGGAGACTTCAAGGTTTTCTCATCCTATTAATAATAGTATATTATGTTCTGTTGATAGGAGCCCCGCTTCCCTCTGTAAGAGCACTTATTATGCTTGCAGTCTTGATAGTAGGCAAAGGAACAGGGCGGGAGTATGACCTTCTGGCATCAGTATCTTTTGCATTTATGGTTATGCTTGTATTTAAACCACTGGCAATACATGATACAGGATTTATGATATCTTTTGCTGCTATGTATTCCATTGCACTGATATATCCGTCAGTTAGCGGCATTTTACGAAATATACCATCGGTTATAAAGAATCCTGCTGCTTTATCAATGTCAGTATGGCTTGGACTTGCCCCTGTTCTTGCATATTATTTTAACTATATTTCAATTATCAGCATCATTATAAATATTATTGCAATACCTCTGTCCTTTATTATTACAGTTGCAGGATTTATAGGGGTGTTTACGGGAATTGTGTCAAAGACTTTGTCCTTGTATGTATTCTCTGTGGATTACTATTTTATTAACCTTCTTTCCTGCATAATCCAAAAAGCCGCGGAGCTTCCCATTGCAGGCTTTTATGTTCCTAAGCTGCCTGTGCACTTTTATGCCTTATACTATGGCGGTATAAGTCTTTTTATTGGATTTTTCAAATCAGCCTTTATCAGAATATATATACATAGGCTTGCTTTAATATACCTGCTTGCTGTAGTTATTGGGATTTCCGCCTATAACTTGCCTTCGGGGGACTTGAAGATGATATTTTTTGATATAGGCCAGGGAGACAGTTGTTGTATCATTACACCTCATAAAAAGGCAGTGCTGATTGATGGAGGAGGTTCTTCGCGAAATGGAGATTATTACTATGACGTCGGAGGGAAATTAACTCTTCCGGCACTTCTTCACCAGGGAATATGGAGCATTGATACCGTTATTGTGTCTCACCTGCATGACGACCATATGGAGGGGCTGCTGAGGGTTATGGAAGTTTACAGGGTTAAGAATATAGTGCTTCCAAAGGTTTCAGCCGGTGAAGGGAACATATCAAAAAACAGCGGTGAGTTATTGAATATGTGCGGTAGAAGAGGGGTTAAAATATACAGACTTGGCAAAGGAGATAATATAATTCTGGGGCAAGGAATAAGAATGGATTTTTTACAACCGGGAGAAAATTCAAATACAAATGAAAATGAAAATTCCTTGATAGGGTTACTGTCATATAAAGAATTCAATGCATTGTTTACGGGAGATATGGGGAAGGAGGCAGAAGATCTGATTCAGCCCGGCACTCTAATGTCCTTTGTGATGAAAGTGCCTCATCATGGCAGCGGAAGGTCATCTTCAAAAGAATTTCTGGATAAGGTTAAGCCAAGGGTCAGTATAATATCAGTGGGAAACAATAATTTTGGACATCCTTCCGGGGACACAATAAAGAGACTGGTTGATACCGGAAGCCTTGTATACAGGACCGATGAATCAGGTGCCGTGACAATAACTACAGACGGAGAAAATGTTAGAGTAAAAACAGTGAAAGAAAAATGAACAGATCTTCTGCCCATTGCCTACCTGAGACCAATATATTATAATTTAGTAAGAATTATGGAAGGACTGGGGATTGGAGTATGAGTTATAGGCAGCTGATAAGCGATATAAAAAACAACTGCATAAAGCCGGTATATCTGATATACGGAAATGAGACTTACCTTATAGACAGAGGCAGAGAGGCACTGAGAAATGCAGTGGTGACTTCCATCCCGGAGCTTAATTATACTCAGTTGGAAGGAGAAAAGCTCGAAGCAGATGAACTGTCGGCAGCTTGCATGACATTTCCCTTTGGCGCTGAAAAGAGATTAGTGGAGGTCAGGGACTTAGGAATACTTAAAAGCAAGGGTGAGGGCAGGGAGGAAGATAATGATAAACAAGATACACAGCCATTTATTGATTCGGTGCAAAGTATTGGAGATACCTGTTGCCTTTTGTTTGTTTCCTATGGAAATATCAGCAAAAAGAAAAAAAAGCTCCTGAATGAAATTAATAAGCAAGGAGCTGTATATGAATTTAACAGGATAGATAGGGATGAACTGTCTCAATGGATAAGGAAAGGTCTTGACAGGAGAGGTAAAAGTATCGGTCACAGAGAATTGGACTTTTTCATAAATAGTATTGGGTACTTGGATAAGAACGGGAATAAGACCATGTATGATGTGGAGAACGAAATAGAAAAAGTAATTGGTATTATGGGGAATTCCAAAGAAATCCGCATGGAGCATATAGAGGTAATGGTTCCGAAGAATATTGAGAATGATATTTTTAAGCTTATTAATGCTTGCTCGGGAAAAGATGTGGACAGCAGTCTCAGGATATACAACGACTTGCTTTTAGAGGGCGAGTCCAGCCTTGGAGTATTAGCACTCCTGTCAAAACAGGTAAAAAGCATGCTGGAAGTACATGAGCTATATGAGAAAAAATATGACAGAAGAAGCATATCAGAAAAGCTTAAGCTTCATGAATATACAGTAAAGCTTTGCATACAGTATGGTTCATCAATAAATAGACAGGTTCTCAGGTCTGCTTTCAGAAAGTGTCTGGATACGGATTTGAATATAAAATCAGGAGGCATGGGAGAACGGCTTGCAATGGAAATGCTTCTTACAGGATTGTTTGAATAAAAAAAGGATATCGCTAACTATTCTGTAGTTTTACGGTATCCCTTATTTATTGTATAGGAAAGTATAACTTTCCTATACAATAAAAAGCCTTGATTTAACTGCCCGCACCAGAATTTCCTACGGAAAAGGTGCATGGGCTTCAAATGCGGCCGCAGCCGCCTTTGTTCTCTGAGTATTAAGCTGTGGCTTTTATTTTTTTCGATAATCTGGATTTTTTTCTTGCTGCTGTATTCTTATGAAGTGTACCTTTCGCAACTGCTTTGTCAATCATGCTTGCAGCCTTACGGTACAATTCCTTAGCCTCATCAACATTTCCGCTTTTTACGGAGTCTTCAAACCTTCTTATTGAAGTTTTCAAGGAGGAAACAATTATTCTATTTCTTCTTGTCTTGAAATTTGCAATTTTAATTCTTTTTAAAGCTGATTTTATATTTGCCAAATCCTTCACCTCCTTCAAAATTCAATTGACAAAAGATATACTATCACAACAACCAAAAAAATGCAAGTCTATTGTTTTGACCTTTTCATGTGCTTTTCACGCTTTTCACGACACATATTAGTTTACCCACTTTGCATAAAAACAGAAGGTAAGGCGCAAACTTCAATTAATAAAACACTTTACATACTTTTGGAGGGAATACCGTGGCTGCAATAAGAACAGATTTGGCTATTGAAGCAAGAGAATTTTATAACAAGCAAGAAAATAAAACTGATATCCCGGGAGTGGAAGTAGATGTACATAAGGACACAAATTACACTGTAACAAGGGTAAAGGTTATTGAGGATGTAGGAGCAAGAATAATCGGAAAACCCAAGGGAAATTATATTACCGTTGAAGTGCCCAAGTTGAGGGAAAATGACAGGGATCTTCAGGATGATGTGGGAGAAGTTCTTGCAGAAGAAGTAGCGAGGTTGGTAGACTTGAATGACCAATCTGTCATAATGGTAGTAGGCTTGGGAAATTGGAATGTTACCCCTGACGCATTAGGACCGAGGGTAGTTGAACATCTGTTAGTTACTCGTCATATAAAGGAATATGTTCCGGATCAAATTGACGAAGGAGTAAGGTCAGTTTGTGCTATCGCCCCCGGGGTGCTGGGAATTACAGGGATAGAGACCAGCGAAATAATAAGAGGCATAGTGGATAAAGTAAAACCTGACCTGGTAATAGCTATTGATGCTTTAGCCTCCAGGAAAATGGATAGGATAAGTACTACAATTCAGATTGCGGATACAGGCATAAACCCGGGTTCCGGAGTCGGGAACAACAGAAAAGAACTTAGCCGCGAGAGTATGGGGGTACCTGTCATAGCCATTGGGGTTCCAACGGTTGTAGATGCTGCGACTATGGCCAGCGACACCATAGATATGATGATCGATACCTTGATAAGCGAATCGCCTAAAGACGGAGAATTTTACAACATGCTTAAGAATATGGATAAAACGGAAAAAAACAAGCTGATAAACGAGGTAATTTCCCCTTATATAGGTAATTTGATGGTAACCCCAAAAGAAATTGACAGACTGATAGATGATATAGCAATAGTAATAGCCAACGGGCTGAATATAGCATTGCATCCCAGCATAGATCAGGAAGAGATGAACCGATATTTAAACTAAGAAAGTGCGTCGCGAGACGCATTTTTTTTTGGGCATGGCATATATGTGTATACAGGCATATTCAATTTTGACCGGATTCATAAGTCGGACAGAAAAGAGGTGGAGTGTTTGAATAAAAAATGGCTATCCGCACTTTTTATTATGATAGCAGTTGCAGTACTGTTTTTCTTTTTGAGATGGCTGTATTTACCTGACTTTTTTTCAGGCACATACGATAATAGCTCAACTGATGCGATAGAGGTTTTTAATTATGATATAGAAAAAAGACTGAAGCTTGAAGAATACTCCAACAATCTTTACATACAGCTGCTGAACGCTGTAATGACTAACGCTAAAGTAAGTTATGAAAAGGAATATGGCTGTCCAATGCCTGGGCTTGCGGAGTCTGTCGCAAGCAAAATTACCGATGGTCTTCATACAGATGCCGGCAATCCTATAACCTACTTGAATTTTGCTTTTACAGCTTTTAGTCAATATGACCCGGGCCTATTTACATATACGGAAACCGTCGGCAGTACAGCAGCTCCTAATATAACCAGCTTTGAGAATGCACCCGAAGGAGCTATATTTTTCAGTGAGGAAGATGAATATAAGTCTGAGATACCTGCAGTAACTCCCACATCACAAATTGTGGAGGAAGCTGTCGCCATACCGGGGAAAATTGCAATGGACAGCAAATCTCCTCAGATATTGGTTTATCATTCTCATTCCACAGAGAGCTACATGCCCAATACTGCGGGAAACTATCATACTCAGAATGACAAATACAATGTTGTAGCTGTAGGGAGCATGTTGGCTAAAGAGCTGCAGGATAAATATAAATATAAGGTTCTCCATGACAAAACAAAGCATGATAAAGAATCCTATGCATATTCCTATGCAAATTCACTACAGACAATTAAGAACAGTATTAATAAATACAAATCCTTGAAAGTAATTTTAGATTTACACAGGGACGGCTTTGATGCGGAGAAAGCTACATTTGCTGAGAAAACAGCCAAGAAAGCCGAATACACAACATCAATAAACGGAAAAAGAGCTGCAAGAATAATGCTTGTAATAGCAAAAGAGAATCCGAACTATACTGAACTGGAAAAGTTTGCAGTATATATAAAGAAAAAGATGGATAAACTATACCCTGGATTATTCCTGAAAATCGATATAAAAAGCAGGGGGAAGTACAATCTTTATTTCAGCAATCACTCTATGTTAGTAGAGGTAGGGTGTATGCTTAATACCATTGAAGAAGCACAATATTCTGCTGAACTTTTTGCCAGAGTAATCGGAGAGGTAATAAATGATCTGAAGGAATAGATGCAAATGAACAGAAGAATTGATAAAAAGAAACAGAGGATTGAATCTTTAAAAAGTAAGTTCAAGAGGATCCTGGCGATATCCTTCTGTATAGTTTTGCTGATTTTTTCAGTCGGTATCGCAGATGTGTCAACCAGAAGGATGATAATGTGCAATGATGACAAATATGCTATAGCGGTTTCCTTACAGGAGGATAGTCTGCTGAGAGTAGATATTGCCGGTGAAAAGCTGATTATGAATATAGAACCTGTCGTCAGTATTGTAAGAAAATTGCGCGGCAATTTTCTTCAGTCACGAGACACGAGTCACTAGACACGAGAGATGGGGTAATGCTTCTAAGGAATACCAGGAATTCTGGTGTCTTTTTTTATGCAAGTTTACTATATATAAATATTTATGATATGTTATAATAATGGAAGATTAGGGGACACAAAGGAGGAGGCCATATATGGCAAGTGACAGACAAAAGCATATACGGAATTTCTGCATAATAGCTCATATAGATCACGGAAAATCAACTCTGGCTGATAGACTTATAGAAAAGACCGGAGTTATTTCTTCAAGGGACATGGAAGAACAGGTTCTTGATAATATGGTTCTTGAACGGGAGAGGGGTATAACAATAAAGCTTCAATCCGTAAAGCTGAACTATAAAGCACAGGACGGGCAGGATTATGTTCTGAACCTGATTGATACTCCGGGGCATGTGGATTTTACATATGAAGTTTCAAGAAGCTTGGCTGCTTGCGAGGGAGCCGTGCTTGTGGTAGATGCTACCCAAGGTATTGAAGCTCAGACATTGGCTAACGTATATCTCGCCCTGGACAACAACTTAGAGTTGTATCCTGTAATTAATAAAATTGATCTTCCCAGTGCAGATCCGGAGTTCGTAAAGAAGGAAATCGAAGATGTAATAGGCTTGGATGCTTCTTATGCCGCATTGATATCTGCCAAGGAAGGACTGAATATTGAAGAAGTGCTTGAAGGAATAGTAAAGTATATACCGCATCCTGCCGGAGATGAGGATCAGCCTTTGAAGGCTTTGGTTTTTGATTCCTTCTATGACAGCTATAAAGGAGTAATTGCATATATAAGGGTAGTGGATGGGATGCTGAAGCCGGGAATGAATATGCGGATGATGTCCAACAAGAAGGAATATGAAGTGGTAGAGGTAGGCACCTTGAAGCCCTATATGAATCCTGCCGATGTACTGATGGCGGGAGATGTCGGATATGTAACAGCCAGCATAAAGAATGTAAAGGATGTACATGTGGGCGATACTATTACAGATGCGGATAATCCATGCAAGGAAGCACTTCCGGGATACAGAAAGGTTACTTCAATGGTTTACTGCGGCATTTATCCCGCAGACGGAGCTGATTACGGTGACCTTAAGGATGCACTTGAAAAGCTGCAGCTTAACGATGCTGCACTGCTTTTTGAACCTGAGACATCTATAGCGCTGGGTTTTGGATTCCGCTGCGGTTTTCTGGGACTTCTGCATATGGAGATAATACAGGAGCGGCTGGAAAGAGAATATAACCTTGATCTTGTGACAACCGCACCAAGTGTTATATATCATATTACCAAGACCAACGGAGAAAAGGTTGAAGTATCCAATCCGACAAACTTGCCTGAGCCTCAGGAGATAGACTTTATGGAGGAACCTATTGTAAAGGCTACAATAATGACTCCTACCGAATACGTAGGAGCAATTATGGAGCTTTGCCAGAACCGAAGGGGCACTTTCAAGGATATGCAGTACATGGAGGAAAAAAGAGCCATACTTAATTACGACCTGCCTTTAAATGAGATAATATATGACTTTTTCGATGCATTAAAATCCAGGACAAAGGGCTATGCTTCTTTTGACTATGAATTGAAGGGGTATGAAAAGTCAGAACTTGTGAAACTTGATATACTACTTAATACTGAATCCGTTGACGCACTTTCCTTTATAGTGCACAAAGATAAGGCTTATGCCCGGGGGAGATCAATGGCTGAAAAGCTTAAAGAAGTAATTCCCAGGCAGATGTTTGAGATACCCATACAAGCTGCCATCGGTTCAAAAATAATAGCCAGAGAAACCGTAAGAGCACTGCGCAAGGATGTACTGGCTAAATGCTACGGCGGAGATATTTCCAGAAAGAAGAAGCTTCTTGAAAAGCAGAAGGAAGGAAAGAAGAGAATGAGACAGGTGGGAAGCGTGGAGCTGCCACAGGAAGCCTTCATGTCAGTCTTGAAGCTGGATGATTAAGAGAGGGTGTTAAAATGAAGGAAGTGGGTTTGTACATTCATATACCCTTTTGCAGAAGCAAGTGTCTTTATTGCGATTTTAACTCATACCCCCGCAGGGAAGAGGATGCGCCGGAGTATATAGAAGCGCTGCTCCGGGAGCTTCAGGCATATCAGGAAAAATACGATTTAATATACAGGACTGTATTTATCGGTGGGGGAGATCGGAAGAGCACACGTCTGAAC
>JAQVFD010000023.1 GCA_028697435.1 Clostridiaceae bacterium | reverse complement strand
ATGGCTGCATCAAAGTCTCCATTTGCCTGGCTTATAAGTATTGTATCCCTTACATCTCCCTTAATCTGAATCTCCCTATAATATATTGAAGAGTCCCTGTAAAAAAAGAAATACCTGCTGCCCTTAAAATCCTCAAGCATTACCGATGGGTTTATATCTGCCATATAATCACCGCCTCAAAGCTCTTTCATATATTTATATGGATAATTCTATGCTTATATGACTATTCAGATATCAGATACCAGATGCCAGACACCAGAATTCTGGGTATTTCTTTGAAGCCCTACCCTAATCTAGTGTCTAGTGTCTGCGCACGTTAGCGCGCATTCTTCTTTTGTCTAAGAAAATTAAAAATTTTCTCTTTAACTTGTTCACAAAAATGAACTGACTTCCATATTATAAATTAGACAGCAATGAAAAAATGTATAGGAAGGTGAGAAAATGACAGTGCCAAATGCTTCGTTACCAACTGTATTATGCGCCGGAACTACGAAACTGGAAGTAAAGGTCGGCGGAACAACTGAGTGCAAAGATTTGTTCTTTGAATGCCTTAAGGTAAAAAAGGTATTTGACGAATTTGTTTTAAGGGACTGTGTAGAGGGCATCAAGTTCAAAGTCTGCGGAAATCCACATGGAGATATTATCAAGCCTGCCTTGATATTAAAAAACTGTAAGCTGAGTAATGTTGAAATTAAAGATGTATCCACATGTTCAGATAAGAGGCTTAAATTCTCGGCAAAATGCTGCTGTGATGTGTTTGGAAAGGATACCAAAGACAATATTATTCCTCTTGAAGTACTGGATGTGCCTGAAGGAACCAACCTTTCAGAAGGACCTTGCGGAGAACTCTGCTTTAGATTCAGTGTGAGAAGAAGCTATCCCAATGCATCGGAAGAAAATTTCGAAAGACTGCTGCACTTCCTTGATCAAGGCAGATTTGAACTTCAATGCCTAGGTGAAGCAGTTATTGATGAAGAGAACAACACAACAACCGGTGAGATACTGGTTACCAACCTGGGAGTGTTTATTGCAATAAAGTTTGACGCTGAAGTACAGCTTTGTATTCCTGTTTTAGGATACTGCAGAATTGAAGAGGATGTAGCACCTATAGATGTTGACTTCTGTGAAGAATTTGAGATGGAGGATATACCTTCATTCAATCCTCCGCAACTTGGAGTACCGATTCCCCCATATCCTGCCCCGTAACACTATATGATAAGAGAGGATATGAAAATAAAGGAGATCATGAGATATTATCCAAGAACCAGAGGCGTATTGAGGTACTATAATCTGCTGTCGGCAGGCTGCGGCTGAGGGGGATCTCAAGAGAGAACCCTTCGGCAGGCTGCCGAGTCGAGAGGCATTGAATTGAATAAACTTATCAACATTTTGAATAACAGGATAAAGGGCTAGCAATACGCTGGCCCTTTGAATTGAACAAGAAAGGGAGATGACAATTGAGTATTAATAAAATAATAGAGGAGGATGTAAGGGATATATATCTGGAAATCGGAGGAGCTTTGAAGGTTATAGAAGGGAGCAGCTTTCTTATCAGTGGAGGGGGCGGGTTCATAGGTTCTTATTTCATGGATCTGCTGAAATTCTGTAACGATAATATTTTTCTGGAACCTGTAACAGCCCTTTGCGTTGATAATTTTGTAACAGGTGTACCTGAAAGGATAGGGCATATCAAAGATAATGAAAACTTTGTATTGTTAAATGCAGATATATCAAAACCGATTAAAATAGACAATGACATTGATTATATCATAAATGCGGCAAGCATTGCTTCACCGGCTTTATACAGGAAGTATCCCATTAAAACCCTGGAAACAAATGTACTGGGGCTGAAAAACCTTATTGAACTGGGAATGAAAAAAAATGTCAAGAGCTTTTTGAACCTTTCAAGCAGTGAAATATATGGTGATCCGGATGCGTCCCACATACCTACCAGGGAGGATTATAATGGCAATGTCTCCTGTACAGGTCCAAGAGCATGCTATGATGAATCCAAAAGACTTGGAGAAACAATGGGTGTCAATTATTATAAAGAATACAAAGTACCGATTAAGTCGGCAAGGCCTTTCAATGTATATGGCCCCGGCCTGAAGCTGAATGACAAAAGGGTAATACCCGACTTTTTCAATGACGCCATCCATAAGAGGAAGATACAGATATTAAGCGACGGAACTCCAACCAGGAGCTTCTGTTATATAAGCGATGCAGTCAAAGGGTTCATGCTTGTATTGCTGTCGGAGTTCGACGGAGAGGCTTTCAATATTGGAAATGATAAGACCGAGATCAGCATGAGGGGTCTTGCAGAGCTGATTGCAGGAATAGCCGGGAATGTTACTATTGAATATAAAAGAAGCAGAGAAAAGGATTATTTGACTGATAATCCTCAAAGACGCTGCCCGGATTTGTGCAAAGCCAAAAGCTATCTCGACTATTATCCCAAGGTGGATCTGGAAACCGGTCTTGGAAGATTGTATCAATGGTATAAGCAGGAAGTGATTTTATGACAAGCAGATATGAGGTTATTAAAATCAGCCCTTTCGAAGATGAGAGAGGAGAGCTGAAAAAGGTTTTCACAAAGAAGATGTTGAGTACTAATGAAGCTATTGAAGAAATTTATGTGCTTCATACAAAGGAGAACTGCATTAGAGGCAATCATTATCATAAGAAGAATGTAGAGTTTTTTTCTGTAATAAAAGGGACAGCGACCATAGCTCTCAGAGATTTGGAAACCGGCATAACAGACGTATTCAGAGTATCTTCAGAAGACAATATTGTTATAAGAGTTCCCGAGAATACAGTGCACGGTTTCAGGAATGATGAGGAAGATGAGCTTGTTATCGTAGCAATCGCCTCCAGGCAATATGATCTTGGGGATACGGACACTTATCCGTTTCGGTTGTTCTGATGATTACCTCATGGAAACGATTAAAAGATTACCGGGGTGATTTTATTGAAGACAGTAATACTTTGCGGCGGACTTGGGATGAGGATGAGGGAAGTTACGGAGAATATTCCAAAGCCTCTTGCCATTATAGGGAGTCGTCCTATACTGTGGCACATAATGAAAATATACAGCAGGTACGGCTTTAATGAGTTTATATTGCCCTTAGGGTATAAGGGAGAAAAGATCAAGGAGTATTTCATGAATTATGATTGGATGCAGAATGATTTCATTTTGGATTTCAGCGGCAATGAAAATAAAGTGTACCTCTTAAAAAAACCTGAAAAGTGGAAGATAACCTTTATAGATACAGGTGTGGATACAATGACGGGAGATCGTATAAAAAGGATACAGCCTTATATTGATGAAGATACCTTCCTGATGACATACGGAGACGGGCTTTGTGATATAGATATTGCGAAGCTTCTGAAATATCATCAGGATATGGGAGCAACAGCTACTTTGACGGCTATAGAGAAAAAGAGCCAATATGGTATATTGAAGACCCGGGACGGACTGGCAGTATCTTTTGGAGAAAAAACAGAATTAGAAGGACTGATAAACGGAGGTTTCTTTGTTCTGGGAAAAGGAATCTTTAATTATCTTGACCATGAAGGTTGTTCTATTGAGAAGGACGTTCTGCCCAGGCTTGCGGCAGAAACTCAGCTGGCAGTTTTAGAGCACAAGGGCTTCTGGCGTTCGGCGGACACTCCCAAAGACTTGCAGGATATGAATGAAAACTGGGAAGACATAAGCAAAATATTAGGCATAGGTGATTAAATTGAATATGTTGTTTTGCACAGTTGTATCGAAATACAGGCTTCATCAATGTATAGCCATGTATAATTCCTTAAGAGACCGTATGGCTGAAGCATATTTAGCTGTTCTTGCAGTTGACAGGGAATCAAGGGAGGTCCTTGATGCTTTAAAGCTTCCCGGCATGCTGGTTATGTCTGATGAAGAATTGGAGAATGATAAACTGAAGGAATTGAAGGAAAAGAGAAGTTCAAGCGAATACTGTTGGACATTGAAGCCGGTGCTGCTGCTTGATTTGTATGAAAGATTCAGAGACTTTAAAATATTTGTCTATATAGATGCGGATATTTATTTCTTTGATACTCCAATGAAGCTTTTTAGGAGGAAGGACAAGTGGTCTGTTCTTTTGACTACTCATAAAGTGAACAGGAAGGCTAACGGAGGCTTTGCAGCATTCTTGAGAAGTAATGACTCGTATAAGGCATTGGAATGGTGGAAGGAAAAATGTATTGAATGGTGCTATTACAAAAATGATAATGGAAGATTTGCCGATCAGGGCTATCTGGATTCCATGAGTGCTAAGTTTAATGGGGTTGCGTATATTGATATTCCGGGAGCAAATGTGGCTTCCTGGAATTATTTCAAATATGACTTTTCTATAATAGACGGCAATATACTTGTGAACGGAAGCAGGCTGATTTTTTATCATTTCAGCGGGCTTAGAATGAAGAGGTATGCAAGCACTGTTGTATTATGCGGGGCAGAAATCCCATGCATCGTATGCAGGATTTACAGCAAGGCATTAAGAGACGCTATAAAGGAGATAGAAGGTATTGATGGGAAAATAACTGATTACTTTTATTTGGAGAAATAGGAGAAAAGGCATGAAAATATCAATTGTAGGAACAGGTTACGTAGGCTTGGTATGCGGGGTTTGTCTGGCTAAGAAAGGCCATAACGTAATATGCGTAGACAGTCAGGATGAGGTTGTAGAAAAAATAAACAACTCAGAAGCAACTATATTTGAGCCTCGGCTTTCTGAATATATTGAAGAAGCGGTTACTGAAGGAAGGCTTTTGGCTACCACTGACCTTGAGTATGGGGTGGTAAACAGTGAAATTTCCATTGTTTGTATAGGTACTCCATACAAGCATGACGGCATAGATCTCAGCTATATAGAAAAGGCTGTAAGAGACATAGGCAGAATACTGAGGACAAAAAATTCGTATCATGTTATATGCATCAAAAGCACGGTAATACCTTCTACCACAGATACCCTTATAAAGAATATCCTTGAAGAGGAATCGGGGAAGAAGACCGGAGAATTCGGTCTTGCCATGAATCCCGAGTTCTTGCGGGAAGGAGAAGCTGTAATGGATTTTATGAACCCTGACAGGATTGTGATAGGGTCATATGATGACAAGAGCTTTGAACGTTTCAAGAAGGTTTATGAAGGGTATTTCGAGGCGCCGGTTCTGAGGGTAAGCTTAAGAACCGCGGAGCTTATTAAATACGCATCTAATTCACTGCTGGCAATGCTGATTTCTTATTCCAATGAAATTGCGGCCATTTCTGAAGCAAGCGGGGTCTTGGATGCGGAAGAAGTATTATATGGAGTGACCCTTGATAAAAGAATATGTCCTAAAACAGATGGAAATTTAATAAGACCTGAAATAGTACAATATTTAAAATCCGGACGCGGCTACGGCGGAAGCTGTTTTCCTAAGGACTTAAGAGCTTTGATAGCATTTTCTGAAGGTCTTGGCTATGTTCCAAAGCTGTTAAAGGCTACTGCGGAGATAAATGAGAAGCAGGTTATGAAAATTGCGGATAGGCTGGAAAAAGAATTGACTAATTTAGAAGGCAGAAGGATACTGGTGCTTGGCCTTGCTTTCAAGCAGAACAGCGACGATATAAGGGAATCCCCATCAATAAGGCTTGTGAAGCTTCTTTCAGAAAAAAAAGCGCTAATATATGCAGCAGATCCCATGGCACTGGGAAAAGCAAGAAAAGCACTTGAAGGATACCAAGGGATATTTTGTTTAGAGGAATATGAAAAGATACCTATAAACTTTGAGGCGATTGTCCTTATGACACCATGGCAGGAGTATCTGGATTTTTTGAGCAATGGTAATTCAGAATCCTTGAAGACGGCACTATTGTTTGATGGCTGCAGAGCCCTTGAAAAGTATAAGTTTAATGAGTCAGGCATAAAATATACGGGTATTGGCATATCATAACAGGCTGCAATGTTCCCATTTTTAAAAGCCTTGCATAGTATGTATTATGATATAATTGTTGCTTTTCGATATAGTAATATCGGGAGGCAATTTATATAAAAGGGTGCGGCGCAGGCCGCACCTTTGAAATGTAATATCCTAAATTTCATATTTTCCCCAAAAAATCAAGTAAAGCGGAAGCATAAATGCCAGAAGACCGATAATTATCGAACCTATAGCTGCAAGCCGATTCTTTTTTGCCCAGTTATACCTGGCAAAGCTTAATTGATAGATCAACACAGCAAACAGAAGAACAACGATAATATACTTCATCTATTCCACTCCTATCGGATCTTTTATAGGATAGCTTTTTATCTGCGTTCCGGTCCTTCGGATGGCAAAGTCGACATCGACAATCACTCTAGCTTCCTTAAAACGGCTGTTCCAGTTATAGCTTTCATATTCATCAATGGTAAAAAAGTTCTTCGCAGCATTTTCGCCGAAATAAAAAACATCCGTATTCAAGTCCTGGCATTTTTTAATAAGTGCCATAATTCCTTCCTCTACGGTTTTTTTAAAATTTTCCTCCAATAATGGCAAAAGTTCCGGATTTTCATAATCTATCATGCTCTGTACGGATAGAATATCAGCATCCAGCTGAAACTTTAGTCGGATTTCGGGATTCTCGTCTTTGATATCTATTTCAATTTCGGGCTTCTTGGAAATTCTGACATCCAAAGCTATTATTACCTCAGGTCGTTTAGGGTCTTTCATTGTATAGCGGCCTTGCCTGAATTCGCCTCGTATCATAAGCAAGAATCGGGTTTCATCTCCGTTAAGCTTATCTACCATCTTATCGCCGTTAAATAATGCGGTTCCCCATACCTCTATTTTATTTTTGCCGGTCCGCGGGAGTTGACCTGCAAAATAGCTTCCCCCCGTTTTGAATTCCGTTCCCCAAGGCTCGCCCTCCCCGGCAAAGCTTTTTAAATCATTTACTGAGGCCATAGCAGCAATTGTCTGCCCATAGGGGGATTTGAGATCTTCGTAGAAGTTCTCAAGTGTAACATGTGGAAAGAAACCGGTATTTTCACTTGCATGTGCAAGCACTTGAAAGTTCTTTGATAATGTTGTACCGATCAAAGGCTTATTTTCTTTTATAAAATCCATTGCTTTTCCCTTAACAACAAATACATGGGAGCTTCTGCGGATATCCCCGAATCTGGCTATGGGTGCTATATATTCCCCAATAAGCCCACCTTCAGCCAGTTCTTCGGAAAATACAATGATTTGCGCATGTGTGAAATCAAGCTTTCTTGGTAAGGAGGCGTTTAACATATCAATACCTGTAAAGAACGAAGGCGCATCAATAGAAGCATAACTGTGCCCGCTTGATCCAGAGCTGCCTCCGCTGACGGATTGCATCTGCCCGCCACCTTCTTGCATGGTGGGAAACTGTATCGTTAATCGCCATTTGTCGGATATTCCCTTATCTACTCCTATGGCAATAACATACAGCAAATCATCCATTTCGATAGAATCAAAACAAGAGGTTAAGCTTAGCAAAAAAGTACATAAAATCAACATGATGATTACTTTACGCATTCGTATTCTCTCCCTTTTTCCTGATCATTACTGCGATCAAGGTTATTAGCGGCAGCACAAACAGCGGTAACGAACCAAAATTTCTTATAATTGAAATGTATCCTAAAATAATGGATATGATATTCTTGTGCATTAAAGATACAGTGTAGAGGATAATACAACTGCCAATTATGATTGGTTTCTTGTCCGGTATTCTGAAAGTATAACAGAATATCGACATGAACGAATAAAAGACTACGGTTGCCGATATAAAATTGCTCATAATCCATACATATAAAAATATTGCCTCAACTCTCTGAACGAATCTTCCATAATCTATAAGCGTTGATAACTCGTACATAGGCGAAGTTATTTCTTGTTCTATGTAATAAGGAAAAGTCAATGAACAGCAGAGAAGCGATAGAGAAATAATTGCAGCAGATAGCGAAATACCGATTATGCCCTCTTTTTTAATAAACCTGGCGCCTTGAAAGGATTTGGCGAATATCGCCAATATAATCACTTCGCCATAAACAGAGCTTCTTAAAATACCATTGTAAGCTATTTTATCCAGACCGTATCCAAAGGCGGGGAACAAGTTGTTAAAGTCATAATTCTGCACACCGAGAAGCAAGACGGTTAAAAATCCGAGCAACAAGGGATATATTAACAGCTTCGAAAGCCTTGCAATACTCTCTAAGCCCAATATGGAAAGTGTATAAATACAGACAACAAAAATGCCGATAATGAACCAGTTAGGGCTTTGGGGGGCGACATAAACCCTTAGGAATCCCGATAATTCACTTGTCCTGGCAACAGTAATAAAAAGCATATATAATCCTAATATACAGGAAATTATAAATCCAATAACCCGCCCAAAGGCTATATCAAATATTTCTACGATTCCTTTGTCAGGGAAACGCTTCAATAATAAATAAATAAAACTGAAACCCAAAAGAGCAACCGCAGCTGATATCAAAGTAGCATACCAACCCGTGCTGCCAATAAGCCTTGCAAGTACTGCAGGACTTGAGAAAAAAACTTTAGAAACTATTGTTATCCAGGTAAGGCATATGGCTTCCTGAACACCAAATTTGCCCTCTTTTATCATTTATCGTTCCCTCTTTTGTCTTGCCGTATCCAGCCTCGCACTGTGCCCCCCGTTCTGCTTCTGTTGCCGGTATTAAGATAGTCCGCTCTTTCTTTGAGGGTCCAGGGAGGCGCAATAATGCCAATGTTGTGTTCTGCTTTCGTTTTTGGTGCAATCGGGCTGAAGTAGGGCACACCAAAGGATTTCATTGAGCAGGCAAGGCCGCCGAAAATAAAAATACCTGCCGTAATACCGTAAAGACCTGCAATCCCACCAAAGAAAGTAAATACAAATCTCATTAACCTGATGGCAAATGCTATGCTGTAATTAGGTATTGCAAAGCTGCTCAATCCGGCAATTGAAACAACCATTATTAAAATGGGACTGGCAAGACCGGCGGCTACAGATGCCTGACCCAGAACAACAGCGCCGATAATACCTATAGCCTGACCGATTGCCCCGGGTATACGCAAACCTCCTTCGCGTATAAGCTCGAAGGTTATCTCCATAGCCAACAGCTCAAATAACGTGGGAAGAGGGACATGTTCCCTTGCATTGGAAAGTGCAAACAGAAGCTCTGTTGGAATCATCTCCTGATGATATATAGTAAGGGCAATGAAAAGACCGGGCAAAAACAATGCCAGGCTGGTGGCAACCCATCTGATAAGCCTCAGAAATGTACTGAATTGCCAATGAAGAAAATAATCCTCAGGGCTGTGGAAAAAATGAAAAAATGTTACCGGAGCTAAGCTCGCATAAGGTGAGCCCTCACAAATAATGGCAATCTTTCCGTACATTAAATATAATGCCGTTTTATCAGGCCGCTCGGTGGTTAATAATTGAGAGAACAGAGATAAAGGGTGATCTTCAATCAATTGTTCCAGACCACCACTCCCTGCAATGATATCAACATCAAGACCGGTGATTCTCCTCTTTACTTCCCGTACAATTTTGGGGTTGGTTATCCCTTTAATATACATAATCGCGCAGGTCAAGTTATCTGTTTTTCCCAGAGGCACGAATTCGGTAACCAGTTCTTTATTCCTTATGATTTTTCGCACTAATGTCAGGTTGGTACGCAGATTCTCCGTAAATGCCTCATTGGGTCCTTTAATGACCATTTCTACTTCGGGTTTAGTAATATTTCTTTTTTCGTAACCCCGACTCTCTATAACAATACACTCTTCACAGCCTTCTACAAAAAGTGCGGTAAGGCCGTTTAAAATCTGCATTATAACCTGATCAAGGCTTATATGCTTTGTGATTTGATTAATAGCAAGCAGATTATTTGTAATATAATCTATACTTATTTTCGTATCTTCGTACATTTCCTGATCAGTCATTAACTGACGCAGTATATAATCGTTTATAGTGCTTTTATCGGCCATACCGTCAATATAAACTATACAGGCATTAGTTTTCCGCATTACTTTAAATTCTCTGATCACAATATCCTTATTGGTAGGAAAATGAAATTCCTGCTTAATTTCCTCTATGTTTTTGTTCAGTTCCTTATATACATTATTAGAATTGTCCAGACTTTGAGCTGCGCTCGTGTCATTTCCATATGAGGTATGGTCAGCCCCGGACTTCATGTCCTCTTGTTCGTCCTCCAGTAACTCAAACTCATAAGTATTTTTTGGTTCTTTATATATGATAATGTTTTTAATTGCCAAAATAAGATTCATCAACCCACAACCTTTGAACTTTTTATGTATTTTTTCCTAAATAGTCATTATTATTCTATAAGTTCATAATGGGAAATGGAATGTGTTACAAAAATAACAATGAAAATATGAAAATATTTTCATAAATCTATAGACAACCTGAAATTATTTTTATATAATTAGTGCAAATAGAGTAAATATTTTCATTACTCGAATTTTCATGAAATTCTTATTAGCGTTAATTTTTAATGGTGGTGATTAAAATAGAGAAAGAATATACGGAATATCTTTCGAGGATAAGGCAAAGTTATGATTTTTTAAGTGCCTCAGAAAAGAGGATTGCAGACTACATATTAGAAGAGAAAGACAATGTAGCGAACATATCCATAAATATACTGGCTGAGAATACAGGTACAAGCCCACCTACAATATCGAGATTTTGCAAAACGTTAGGCTTCAAAGGTTACAATGAACTCAGATTCTATATAGAGCGAGAACTTTTGTCTCCTGCCGGAGAAATGGAGCAAATTAACGAAAATGACTCAATAAAAGTCCTTAAACAAAAAACATTTCAATTTAATAAGAGCGTTATAGACGACACAATGATGATACTTGATGATAACGAAGTAGAAAAAGCCGTTACAGCAATTTCTAATGCCAGCAAAGTAGAGTTGTTTGGTGAAGGAGGTTCAGGCTCTATTGCTCTTACAGCATTTAATTTATTCTTACATATCGGTATACCCTGCAGGGTTTCAAACGATGCGAATTTGCATGCATTAGCAGCGTCCCAACTAAAGAGAGGTGATGTTGCAATAGGATTTGCACACAGCGGAAATATCAGAAACACATATAATTCGATGAAAATTGCAAAGGAGGCTGGTGCAACTACTATTCTTATAACCGGAAATATAAACTCATTAATTAAGGAGCATTCTGACATAGTGCTTTATGCAAGCACAAAAACTAAACCATTTCTTAGTGACTTACCTGCTGCCCGAATAAGTGAAATTTGTATAATAGGTATTTTACAGGTAGGTGTACTTACAAGAAACTATGATAAATATGCCGGTAACGTGAAGAAATATAAAGAAATACTTGACGTTACTAAGCTGAAGTAGATAAGAACGGGTAATAAACTGTTGATAATTTTTGTCAGTCCAAATTTCAAATAAATAAGGAGGCTTTTTGATGGATTTTAAAGGAAGAGTAGCACTAATAACAGGGGCAGGCTCCAGGCAAGGTATAGGAAGAGAGATAGCACTTTTCCTTGCCAAAAACGGAGCAGATGTAGTTGTAGCGGACTATAACCTTGAAGGAGCAAAAGAAGTATCGGAAGAAGTCAGAAGTTTTGGAAGGAAAGCTATTGCTGTCCAAGTGGATGTAGCAAATTCTGCAAGTGTGGATGGAATGGTGGATTCTGCCTTAAATGAATTTGGCAAGGTGGACATTCTGGTTAACAGTGCAGGTATAACACAGCCGGTAAAAGTAATAGATACGCCTGAAGCTGACTGGGACAGGATCATTGCCGTTAATTTAAAGGGTACATTCCTTTGCTCTAAAGCAGTATTGAAATCTATGATGAAGCAAAATTACGGAAGAATTGTAAATCTTAGCTCCGTATCTGCCAAAAGAGGAGGAGGAGTATATGGAGGTGCCCATTACTCAGCTGCAAAAGCCGGAGTACTTGGCTTTGCAAAAGCTCTTGCAAGAGAAGTTGCTGAGTATGGAATAACAGTCAACAGTGTTTGCCCGGGTATGATAGAAACAAATATTAGAAAGAATAGTGCAGCTTTGGGAGTTGATCCTATTAACTTCAAGAATGCCGAGCTGCCTACAGAAGTAGAACAGGCAATAATTGCTTCAGTGCCGGTCGGAAGGCTGGGTTATGCTATTGAAGTTGCAGAAACTGTTGCATTTCTTGCATCAGATGGAGCTGCATATATAACCGGTGAGGATATTGATATAAATGGTGGTTCACACATGGATTAGGCTGGGACATAATTTACAATTAACTAATACATTTAAAATTAAGGAGGGGAAATTAATGAAAAAAGGTTTTGTAGTCATTTCTTTATTGCTGGTATTACTTATGGTTTTTGCATCAGGATGTGGTAATCTGACTCCTAACAAAACTGAGGAACCTGCAGCTGAACCGGAAAAGACAGAAACAAAAGAAGAAGTAGCAAAGGCTGAATATGTGCTTAAGCTTGGTTATGGTGGAGCAACTACAAATCCCCGTCATTTAACTGCAGAGAAGTTCAAGGCTTGGGTGGAAGAACAGTCTAAGGGAAGAATTCAAATCGACTTGTATCCCTCGGAAGTATTGGGTACTGACAAGCAGATGATTGAGATGATTATGATGGGTAATCTTGATTTATCAATCAACTCTCAAAGTTTGTTGTCAAATCATGAACCCAAAATGTCAATTGTAGAGCTTCCGTTCTTATTTGACAATACTGAACAAGCAGGAAAAATCTTAGACGGAGCTATCGGCGAAGAGATTGCAAAGGATTTGCCGGCAAAAGGTATCAGGATATTAGCATACTGGGAAAATGGAATCAGACAGGTTACAAACAGTGTAAGACCGATTGAAAAGCCTGAAGACTTGAAGGGACTTAAACTTAGAGCACCTGAAAGCAAGATGACTATAGATATATTTAAATCTCTGGGTGCGCAACCTACTCCATTCAATTTTGCAGAACTGTATCTTGCATTGCAGCAGAAGACATTTGATGGACAAGAGAATCCAATCACCAATATATACGCTTCTAAATTCTATGAAGTACAGAAATATATTTCCATTACGAATCATAAGTATGAATCTTGTCCGATGATAGCAAGTGAAAAGGTATGGCAGACACTTCCGGCAGATGTGCAGGAATTGTTAAAGGAAGGTGCAGTGAAATTTGCACAGGAACACAGAAAGATGGTTGCAGAAAACGAAACAGGCTGGTTGGAAGATCTTGCGGCAAAAGGCATGACAGTATCAAAACCCAATCTTGATCCATTCAGAGAGGCTACTAAAGGCGTTTATGAAAAATGGGAGCCTGTACTTGGCAAGGAAATGATAGAAAGAGTACAAAATGAAATAAAATCAATGAAATAGTATTATAGCTTATGATTTCAGCAGTGTCCGGGATATATACCGGACACTGCTATAACAAAATTTCTCTACTGGATTTGCACAATGTCTTTTGTATAGGAGGAGAATTTGATGAGTTTTGTTAGCAAACTGAGCAATACTGTCAACTCGATATTTGAAAAGGTTATTGTATTGCTTTTTATACTATTGACTATAGTCAATGGGGTAGGAGTATTTACCAGATTTATTTTGAACAAGCCAATAATATGGTCCTATGAGGTAACCATACTACTTTTTTCCTGGATGGTATTTTTGGGAATAAGTGTTGCATATAAAAGGTCGGAACATATACAGCTTGATTTTTTAATTGACAGGATCTCGAAAAGGTCCAATAGTTTATCTATTAATTTGGAAATCATGATTATGTTAATAAGTATTGCATTATTATTACTTGGGCTATCAGTTACAGACGAAATATTTAAGGCTACAATACATGCAACATATAATACAATACCTGTTTCAGCAGTGTGGTTATATGCATCCTTCCCAGTGGGAGCAGTTGCATCAATTATTCAACTGATTGA
>JAQVFD010000266.1 GCA_028697435.1 Clostridiaceae bacterium | reverse complement strand
ACTTGAAGGGTTTATAGACGAAATAAACGCTGATGAGGGGGATGAAGTTAGTAAAGGCTTCAAGCTTATGCAGTTATCTGTTGAGGACGTTAATTTTGCAATTAGTAAGGCAGAAGCATCTTATAAAGCAGCTTTTGCACAACTTGAAAGCCTGAAAAAAAGCATAAAACCGGAGCATGTAGAGTTGACCGAGGCAGAGCTTGAACAGGCAAGAGCAATGGAAAAAGCAGCTTTCAGCGATTATAGTAATAAGCAGTATAACTATGAAAACATAAAGGTTCTATACAACAATGGTGCTGTTTCCAGGAAAGAAATGAAGGATGCGGAGACATTGCTGGATGCGTCGGAAGGAAGCTTCCGGAATGCAGAGCAAATGGTCAGGATAGCACAGTACAACCTTGATATTATTGAGGATGGCGTTTCAAAGGAGGATATAAGGGCGGCGGAAGCTGGTGTTGAGGCTGCGAAAGCTCAACTGGATGAGCTTGTTAATAATAAGGGGAAGACAACTGTATGTTCACCAATTAAAGGCATAGTACTGTCTAAAGAAGTGGAAAAAGATCAGGCAGTGATGCCCGGGATGTTTATGTATGAAATAGGTGACTATGACTCAGCATATATTAGAGCAGATGTTTTGGTTGATGATATTGTCAAGATCAGTAAGGGTCAGAAAGCGATAATCTCAGGGGACATTTTAGAAAATGTCGAAATACAAGGAGAAGTTTATTATATTGCTCCTAAGGCGGAGAGCAGAATTTCATCCCTTGGAATAGAACAGCAAAGGATTGAGATCAGGATAAATTTTAACAATGACGCCCTAAACCTGAAACCCGGTTATACTATGGATGTAGATATTGCTTTACGGGAAAAACAGGACACATTATATGTACCGGACAAGTCAGTATTTGCGATGGATGGAAAAGATGCCGTATTTGTTGTAAAAAATAATAAGCTTGAGCTGCGTTCTATAGAAACAGGAATTGAGAATGATGATAATATTGAAGTTATTTCAGGCATTACCGAGGGAGAAAGTGTAGTGTTTGATCCGGACAGCGAATTAAAACCCGGCAAAAGGGTAAAAGTCAAAAATAATACTTGACATATAGCAATAAATAAATTACTATTATATCATACCAAATTGGTAGGAATTAAGACAAAGGCTTTGAATGGAAAGTGTAGGCACACAAATATTTCTTCAGAGAGGGCTGCGTCGGATTAATCCGACTGCTGAAAGCAGTTCCGGAGATATGTGCTGAAAGTGCGTCCGGGAGCTTTTGGCTGAACAGTCTTTATAAAGGACTTGGTAGGTCTAAACGGGAGCACCCGTTACAGTGCAGGGATATGTTAGTATCCTTATTGAGTACTGAAAGAGTGGGACCGCACTATAAGCCTCTTTATACATATGTAAATATGTGTAAAGAGGCATTTGTTTATCGTAAGCCAAAAAATCTATAGTAAAAGGGTGGTAATCATGCTTGGACGACTGAAGGAAGATATGAAAACAATATTTGAAATGGACCCTGCTGTAAAAAGTTATCTTGAGGTAATATTATGCTATCCCGGTCTGCACTCGATTATTTGCCACAGAATTGCCCATAGTCTTTATCGCAGGAGATTATTTCTCGTATCAAGATTGATTTCACAAATAAGCAGGTTCTTTACGGGAATAGAAATACACCCGGGTGCTGTTATAGGAAGAAGGTTTTTTATCGATCACGGCTCAGGTATAGTTATCGGAGAGACAGCTGAAGTAGGTGACGATGTGACCTTATACCAAGGGGTTACTTTAGGGGGTACAGGAAAAGACAAGGGCAAAAGACACCCTACCATAGGAAATAATGTAACAATCGGCTCCGGAGCAAAGATACTTGGACCCATTACTATCGGGCATAATGCAAAGATAGGAGCGGGAGCAGTAGTGGTGAGATGCATACCGGCAAATAGCACGGCTGTGGGAGTACCGGCACACGTAGTTAGAAAGGAAGGAATTGATGAAACATATATTGATCTGAACCATACAGATATTCCGGATCCCCTTGAAGATGAAATCAGAGAACTGCAGAGAAGAGTCAGCGAGTTGGAAAGGAAGCTGATATTGAATGAAAGTACAACATGAAGCCCCAATATGGGGTTTCTTTCTTTATACTACCAGCCGCCGTAAAAAGCAAATAATTATTCGGTATATTTATTTTTGATAAAATTTCAAAATAATATGATAAAATTAGTAGTAATTATAAGATTCAGGGGTGGTCGACATAAAAAAAGGATTTAAAACAGTTATGAAAGACGGATTAGCTTATCTTACAATACCTGCTTTCCAAGACAGCGGAATGGTAAATCACTGCTTCACCACAAGGATTGGCGGTGTAAGTCAGGGCATATACAATTCACTTAATACTTCAGATGATAAAGAGGACCCTGTTGAAAACGTTCATAGGAACTTAGAATTGGTATGCGGAGTTATAGGCGTGGATTATAGAAATTTAGTGTTTGCTGTTCAAACTCACGGGGATTATATCAGAATAGTGGAAAAAGCAGATTTGGGAAAAGGTATATCCATGCCGAATGACATAAATAATACAGACGGGTTAATGACAAATATACCCGGGATACCACTTATTACCTTCTATGCTGACTGCGTGCCGCTTTTTTTTCTTGACAAAAAAAACAAAGCAATTGCCGTTGTGCATTCAGGCTGGAAGGGAACGGTGCTAGAAATCGGAGCAAAGACAATAAGGCAGATGAAGGATGTATATGGAACAAAACCGGAGGATTGCCTTGTCGGCATAGGACCTTCTATAGGTCCGGAATGTTTTGAGGTTGGACAGGAGGTTGCAGATCAGTTTGCTGAAAGCTTTGGCGATTGGTCTTATATTATTAAGCCTTTTGGAAAGGGAAAATATTTAGTTGACTTATGGGAAGCAAATAAGCTTATGCTTATGGATATGGGGGTTCCGGAAAGCAATATTACAATCAGCGGATTTTGCACTAAATGTAATGAAGATCTGTTCTTTTCATACAGGAGAGACAAAGGCAGAACAGGAAGCATGTCGGCAATTATGGAGCTAAGATAGAAGAATGCGTCGCATTCTTCAGACGCCAGATACCAGATGCCAGACACCAGATTCGGGTAGGGCTTTGAAGGTAAGGGAAATGCAAATATAGACGTGGAGGAAAATGCATCATGAATAAGAAGATACTAATTATTGAGG
>JAQVFD010000265.1 GCA_028697435.1 Clostridiaceae bacterium | reverse complement strand
CCACTTCCGGGTTTTGCCCTTTATATAAATCAATTGCAGAAATTGTATAATAAGGCAGGGGATAACCTAAAAAATCCCTTAAATTTTTATTCTTTATGCCCTTTGATCCGGCTCTTCCGCATATAGTAAACAGAATATCCTTTTCTTTTACCATTTTACTTCCTCCCTTTTGTAAGCTTAAGGACTGAGAAAGCAGTTGATATATCATTATCGTTAACAGCCTTACCTTCTATAATGTCAAAATAATGTTCTATCTCCTTGCGCTGAAAATCATTTCTTTTTTCTTTGAATGATATAACCTTACCGCTATTCATATATCTGATTTCGCTATTTGCCAGATCTCCTACGATTGTATCCGTGTCAGTAAACAACTGAATCTCCCTTATTGTTTTACGTCCAAAATAGTCTAAGTGCACTTCTACAGCCATGTTTGCATATTTTGCTATATAGATAGACAAATCATCACTGTCAATTTCCAGCTTGGAAAATGTCCCAATTATACTTAATACCTGTTCAGGCTGACCAAATAAATAACAGATGTAATCCCATTCATGTATTAAATCAACTGATACTCCTCCGCCCTGATTTTTATGCGCACTATAGGTATCACGATAATCCTGACCCGGTCTCCACTCAGGCAAATAGCTGGAGCAAATAGCCCTTGCACATATAGTCCCGGCTATATCGCTGCTATGTTTTAGATATTGTATAACTTCCGTATATCTTAAGGGGCAAGCTACGTAATAGACATTTCCCTTCTTTAAGTTTAACTCCTCCGGGCATACATCAGCCTCATCGAATAAAGGTTTTTCAATGAACATATGCTCTGTATTATTAACAAATTGTTTTATTGTTGAGAAATGCAGATGTGTGGGATTAGTAATGAAAAGGACATCATAATCATCAGGTGCTGAAGCATAAGAATAGTAAATCTGATTGACATGCCGGGATATTTCTTCGTCAAGTTCATTTCCTTTCCCACTCCTGATCAAATCGATAGTACATGTACAATTGCGCTCTATTAATACATCCAATATATTATTAAAGTGTCTGGTACCTATTGAGCCAAAACCAACCATACCTATTTTATAATTCTTATTCATTCTAAGCCTCTATTCTATCTATGATTTCGAGAATTACTCCGTCTTTCTCAAAACCGTATATTGGAGTTTCACCCTCATTAACAGCTTGAAAAAAGGAAGCAATTTCATTTAAGTAGGCATTTTCAACTATAAAGCTGTTGTAGTTGCCAAGTTGATCTATATCCTCATACAGCTTAATATTCACATCCTGTTTTGCTGCAAAATCATATAGGAACAGCCCTGTGGGAGAACCATCCCAATGAAGGTAAAGCTGCTCTCCGAAAACCTCCAGGTTCCTTACTGCTTTGCGGGATACCACATCAACAGCCAAAACGCCCTTACAGCCGGAGGAATGCTCCATAATTACAAGGTAATTATCATTATAATTTATATCCAGATTGCTCATTTTGCTCTTAACCACATCAATCTTTACAATATTGCCGAACACTTCTGTAAGCCATGGTAACTCTATAGCAAAAATCTCTCTGCAGCCATTTGTCCGTGTATCTCCGACAAAATAATTCCTGTAGTTTTCCCAAGGATGCCAGTCCGGAAGATATTGTCCTATATGATATGTATAATTAAGCATACAGTCTGCTTCTTTCGCTAAAGCTTTAATTTTTATTATCTCATTCCTGTATAAAAATGTGGAGGACAGAAACAGTATCAGCTTATTCTTTTTGGCTAAAGCAATATTCTCTTCATATCCGTCAGTCACCAGGTTCAGCTCGCTAAATACATGAATGGAATGATTCAATGCCTGAGTAATTATTCCGCTATGTGATAATGGCGAAGTACATACAAAAACGCAATCAATGTGTATCGCGTCAATTACGTGACCTAAAGCAGCATAGCACTTAATTCCGTACTCATTTTCCACCTTTTTTCTTCGTTCTTCATTATTATCCACTCCGATAATTTGTATTACTTCATCATACTTCCCAATCAAGCGGATTCTCCGGTTTCCCATGGAACCCAGACCTACAACTGCAACTCTCATATCATCTTACCTCGCAGTCATAGAATTTCTTTTCCAGACTTATTTTATCATTACCCAGAAATTCTTTTATCTTCTCAATTATCTTCTCTGATGTATTGCCATCCCCATATGGATTGACAGTGTTTCCGGCCTTCACCCTGAATTCATCTGTCATAACCAAAGCCATTGCTCCCGCTATATCTTCAGCATCAGGCCTGCAGTTAATAATACTATCCGCCTGCAGTCTGCCCTTCTGACGATCTCCAATATTAATAGTGGGTACTCCAAAGCTAGGTGCTTCAATAATCCCGCTGGATGAATTTCCTATGACCATTGCACTATATTTAATTGCACTCAGGTACCTGATCATTCCCAAGGATGTATATGCTGCAACGTTATCATAAGCCTTTACATAATCGTCAATCATCTGATTAATGATACGTCCATAGGTATCGGCATTTGCTTTGGTAAATATATACTTCATTTTTCGGCACCTGCTGCACGCGACCAGCAGGTTTCGGAACTGTTCAAGAGAACTATCTCCTTCCATGGTAACAGGATGGAATGTAACAACTGCATAAGGCTTATCCAACTTAAAGGATATTGACTCTTCAAGTTCATTCTTACTCAGCAGTTTTTCCTTTAATAGATTTTCGATGCCGATTGCTCCTACACAAAATACTCTGTCAGGCTGTTCTCCCAGCTGAATAACCCGTCTTCTATACTCTTCAGTACTGGTGAAATGGAGATAGCTCAGTTTTGTAATTGCATGACGGATGTTTTCATCAACGGCCCCTTCTGTCTTTTCACCGCCATAAATATGAGCAATTGGTATCCTCTGATTCATAGCCGCACAGCAAACAGCCAGAGTCTCATACCGGTCACCCAAAACCACCAGCATGTCAGGTGTTGACCGAGCCAGGTAATCAGCAAAACTGATCATGGCAAGTCCCATAGTCTTGGTTATGGCTGCCGGAGTATCCGCGCTTAGCAGAATCTCGATTTTCTCGTCAATCGCAATTCCATCTTTTTCAATTTCTTCATAGGTTAACCCAAATTCAGGAGAAAGATGTGCACCTGTCACAACAACATGCACATCAAATTCCTGAACCGAATTCAGTTTCCTGATAATTGACTTTAATAACCCATATTCCGCT
>JAQVFD010000022.1 GCA_028697435.1 Clostridiaceae bacterium | reverse complement strand
AGTTCTTTTTCAAGAACTTTGATATCATCGAACTTTCCTTCCCCGTATAGATTGGTCCTTTTCTCCATTGCGGCATAAGGTGCCCAACTCTTTGGATATACTATATCGGCATTCTCAAAGGCTTCCCTCATTGAGTTGGTCTTGGTAAATTTTCCTCCGGATTTTGCAGCGTTTGCTCTTGCTACATCTTCAACCTCCGAGAAAAGCTCATAGCCTTCCGGGTGGGCAAGAGTCACATCCATTCCCATCCTTGTCATCAAGCCTATTACTCCCTGAGGTACTGATAAAGGCTTACCGTAAGAAGGAGAATATGCCCAGGTCATTGCAACCTTCTTACCTTTAAGGTTTTCCACACCGCCATAATAATTGATTAAGTGAAGCGTATCGGCCATACATTGTGTCGGATGGTCAATGTCACACTGCAGGTTCACTAAAGTAGGTCTCTGCTCTAAGACTCCCTCTTCATGCCCTTTCTGTACGGCTTTGGAAACCTCTCTCATATATGTATTTCCCTTGCCTATATACATGTCGTCACGGATACCGATAACATCGGCCATAAAGGATATCATGTTTGCGGTTTCACGTACTGTTTCACCGTGGGCTATCTGGGATTTCCCCTCATCCAGATCCTGCACTGTAAGGCCCAGCAGATTACATGCGCTGCTGAAACTGAACCTGGTTCTTGTTGAATTGTCCCTGAACAATGACACCGCAAGCCCACTATCGAATATTCTGGGAGATATGTTATTCTCCCTCATTTTACGGAGTATTTCAGCCACCTGAAATACAGCATTGATTTCATCGTCGGTTTTTTCCCATGTTAGAAGAAAATCATCGTTATACATAGCTTTGCTGTCCAGCTTATTGAATTGGTTAATCAACTTTCTTATCTCTTCCATGTATCTCTCTCCTGCTTTTAATATTTTTATTTTAATGCTGAAAAACTTCGTGAAAAAATTTGACTGTCTAGTCAATATAATTATAGAATGTTTAGTAAATTCTGTCAACAATAAAAGTGGTATATTAAACTGCTTATTAAGCAGTTTAATATACCACTTTTATACTATCCTTACTACCTATAGCATTTCACGAATCGGCCCCAGCCGGGTTCTCCCCTAAAGGAACCTTCTTCGTACACTAGTCTGCCCCGGGAGAAGGTCATAATGGGATAACCTGTCATTTCGCAGTTCTCCCATATAGTGTAGTCTACTTCGGAATGCATGTTTTCTTTGGATATTATAAACTTCTTTTTGGGGTCATAAATCACTATATCTGCATCACTGCCGACTGCTATAGTTCCTTTCTGCGGTGAGCAGCCGAATATTTTTGCTACATTTTCAGAACACACTTCCACGACTTTATTAAAGGATATTTGCCCTTTATTTGCCTCGCTTAACATATATGGATACATGTTCTCAACACCCATGCAACCATTTGGAGTCTTGGTAAAGTCATCCTTGCCCCAATCCTTTTCATAGGACTTGAAGGGGCAGTGGTCTGTAGCAACTGTCGATATATATCCCCTTCTCAGACCTTCCCATAATGCCTTCCGGCTGTCTTCTCCCTTAATAGCGGGAGAGCATATGAAGTTTCTGCCATCCTCTCTCTTATACACTTCATTGGTAAAGTTCAGGTAATGGGGGCAGGTTTCCGCATATATTTCAAGGCCTTCATCTCTGGCTTTTATTATTTCATCCAGACCTTCCCTGCTTGCCAGATGCACAATATACAAAGGAGCTTTCAAGCTCTTAGCAAGATACACCATCCTTCTTACTGCATCAACTTCTACAAATTCAGGACGGCTTTCATAATGATACCATGCCGAGGTTTTACCTTGTGACAATAGTTTTTTTATCCTTCTGCTAATCAGGTACGGATTTTCTGCATGCACTGCAATCAAAACGCCCGTCTCCTTTGACCTTTCCAGTGCATCGGCAATTGCTCCGTCATCAACCATCATATTTTCATAAACCATATAGAGCTTGAAGCTTGGGATGCCAAACTCGGCAGAGGTCTTAAACTCATCAAGGATTTTGTCGGTCAAATCGGTAATTGCAATATGAAAGGAATAATCCACGCAGGCTTTGGGCTCTATATGCTTAAACCTGTCATGAACTGTTTCTACAAGTCCCATTCCTTTTTCCTGAGTCGCAAAATCTATAATCATCGTAGTCCCGCCGCAAGCCGCGGCCCTGGTACCGGATTCGTAGTTGTCAGCTGATACTGTCTCCCCAACCGGCAGTTCAAAATGCACATGGGTATCAATAGCCCCCGGCAGCACCAATTTGCCGGCAGCATCAACTACCCTTTCACCTTTAACATTCACATTCTCGGAAATCATTGCAATTTTGCCGTTTTTCACAGCTATATCGGCTTTGTATGACTCCGATGCAGTAATAATTGTCCCATTTTTGATTATCAAATCCATTTCTTCATTCATATAAGCACTTCCTTTATATATCAATAAAGCTGAAGCTATTCACATCAAAGAGACCTCTGTCTGTTACCCTTAACTCGGGAATAACCGGAAGTGTTAGGAATGACATCGTTACAAAAGGATCAATTCCATCCGATACCCCGAGGCTTTTTGCTGAATCTATCATTTCCATCAACTTATCTTCTACAAAGGATGCATCCCCGTCACTCATAAGGCCTGCTATGGGAAGGGGCAGCGTACCTATCACCTCTCCACCGCTCACAACGGTATAACCCCCGTTGACTCTTTTCAATTCCCGTGAAGCTAAGAGCATATCTGCGTCATTATCACCGACTATGATAAGATTATGAGAATCATGGGCAACAGTAGATGCTATTGCTCCATTTCTGATACCAAATCCTTTCACAATTCCAAGCCCAATATTTCCTGTAGCTTTATGGCGCTCTACTACTACAACCTTTGAAAATACTTCGTCGGGTATAAAATTGTTTTCACTGTCTTTAGATACAGGAAGTATTTCTCTTTTAGTAATCAGCTGGTTTGGAATGACTGTAATGACATTTGCGGTTATATCATCAATCTTTATTGCAAAATGTTCCGGCGACAAATCGGGAATCCTGACTGTATTTATTACATTGGGATCATCAATGATCCTACTGATATTGGGCTTTTTGCCCTTTTCACAGACAACTGCCCCACGGAATAGTACCTTTTCAATATTAAAGCTGTCTAAATCGGATAGTATAAGCAAATCAGCCGAATACCCGGGAGCTACAGCTCCTAAACGTTTTAAATTGTAGCACTGCGCAGGATTTATTGTTGCCATTTTTATCGCTTCGATAGGGTCTATCCCCAAGCAAATTGCTTTTTTTATGTTATAGTTTATATGCCCTTCCCTGGAAATATCCTGCAGATGCTTGTCATCAGTGCAAAATACACAGCGGTTAAGGGGAATGCTCCGTTCAATAAGTCCTGATATTATGTCGGCAAGGTTTCTGGCGGCTGAGCCTTCTCTTATCTGCACGTACATGCCAAGTCTCAGATGTGAGATTACCTCATCAATATTTGTACATTCATGGTTGGTCAGCACCCCAACAGCCTTGTATGCACAAAGTTCATGCTCCGATAATCCTGAGCAGTGCCCATCTACAACTGCATTATCATAAAGCTCGATTTTGTTCAGGATTTCCGTGTCCCCAACCAACACTCCCGGATAATTCATAACCTCTCCAAGTCCAAGTATATGGGGGCTTCCTGCAAAAGGCTCCATTACCCTTGCCGTAAGAGTAGCTCCATTGTTTTCAAAAGGAGTCGCCGGCACACAGGATGGCATCATGTAGTATATATTCATAGGCACAAATTGTGCCTCATTCATCATAAAATGAATACCTTCGATACCGCATACATTGGCTATTTCATGAGGATCTGCTATAATCGTCGTAGTTCCATGCTGCAAAACAACCCGTGCAAATTCCACCGGAGTTACCATGCCGGATTCAATATGAACATGACAGTCAATAAGCCCGGGACAAACGTATTTACCGCCGGCATCAATCTCTTCTTTGCCTGAGTATTCTCCAATACCCACTATAAGACTGTCATGGACTGCAATATCGCCGAATATTATTTCATTTGTAAACACATTTACAATACCGGCATTCTTGATTACCAGGTCAGCCTTTTTCCTGCCTGCGGCTATTTCTATTCTTTTTTGTTTCTGTTCTACACTCATTTCAAACCTCTCTCATACTTCAGTGCCAGTATTGCTTCCAGTACTCCCCCGGCTACTGCCCTTGCCTTATCCGATATTGAAAAGCAATATTCCCTTATGCCCCTAGGGTCTATATCTCCGATTTTCAAGCCCTCCTGCACCTGGGTATTACTTGCAATAAGCCCCCTTATTACTCCGTCAATATTGGACTGCACCGGCTCATCAGCTACAAATGCAACCACGTCTCCCTGCTTAACCAAGTCACCTATTTCATGTATGTTTGCTATAATACCGCTAACCGGTGCCCTAAGCAGCCTTTCTTGAGAATATCCCATAATTTCTCCCGGGATTCCCGTATTATCACAAGCTGTACCTTTATATATAACTTTTCCCAAATAATGTCCCCTACCGGTTTCAACTACGGCATCCACATCCGTACCTGCTCTAAATCCCGGGCCTACGCCCACAGTAATCGGAGCCATATCCCTGCGGGTACCGGTATTTCTTTTTGCCAATATAGCATCAACAATTGCCAATGGTTTTATCTGTTCAAGTATATTCAATTCACTGTCGCACAGTACAGGTATATGGTTATTATTCCATATATTATATATGTCTTCGTTACATTCCGCTTTTACTGCGCGGACACCTTCCACTTCCGCTTCATCTGTCATAACGGCATTAGCAAAGGAGGCAAAACGTCTTACAACCGTTGGTTTCTCAATTTCTGTAAGAAGCAGCCGGAAGCCGCATTTATAAAGCCTGTGTGCTATCCCGGTTGCAATATCTCCCGCACCTCTGACAATTATTATATCATCCATTTCAATCCTCCAGCATTTTCATTGCTTCATAGTCCTCTCTTGTATCAATGTCCATCCCCGGCTTTGCATCATCAAAACTGACAGTGGTGATGTCTTCCAATTCTTTAAGTAATACACGGCCTCCCGAATCTCCCGATAGATTCATAAGCTTATGCCGCAGTTTTGAAGAAAATATCACCGGGTTTCCTTTTATTCCATTATACATAGGGACCACTGCACTGCAGTTTTCATGAGTAAAGCTTTCAATCAGTTTATTAATAATACCTTCAGTGATAAAAGGCTGATCCCCCACAAGAAACATTAAGCCTTCGGCAGATTGACAGGAATTTATGACTCCCAAGCGTATTGAATGACTTTGCCCCATTTCCGGAGCATTATTCTCCACAATTTTTGTTCGGTATTTCTTACCGATATTGGCCACAGAATCGCTGCTACATACCAGGATAACCTCTCCCAGCTTTGATTTAGTGGCTGCTGCTACTACCCTTTCAATTACAGGTACTCCCTTAACCGGAAGCAGCAACTTATCTGTACCCATTCTCCTGGATAATCCCGATGCAAGTATAATACCGCTTATCATGGCTTCACATCCCTAAGCTTTGAAATTACTACTCCCTCAAGCTCATACTCCATATCTGAAAGCCTTTGTATTATTTCCAAAGCTGCAAGCCTTTCATTCTCTTCATCCGCTTTATTTAATACAACATACCGTTCAGCCTGAGGAGGAACTGCTTTAAATAAACCTTCTTCATGGACAATTAACCTGCTGATTAAATCTGCGTCAATAATGTCCCCCTCACTGCAACCAAGTATACTGCAAAAAATCTCCTGCCTATGCACAAATTCCGTAAATACTTTCTTTCCGATACTGTCAAGGCCTATAAGTCCCAGCACTTTTGTCGTAAGAGAGGGTATAACAGGCTCATGCCCTGCCGGTGCCTTTATGGGTCTTTTCTTTGAACCGTCCCCTTCTACGATTATATAATCAAATATACCTTTTAAAAACAGCACATCCAAAAATCCCTGATCAACTCCCAATAACTTGCCTTCACTTGAAACTGCCCTGCCGCAAACAGTAATGCTGCCGCTTTCAATATTTATCAGCATATCCGGAAGTGCCGAATCCGTAATTATTATCTTGTCGTACTGTTCACTGTCGGGGAAAAATATTTCTGTGGTAGTTGTGACAAGAACTTTTTTACTCTCAGCAGAAAGCTCCTGTGCAAGTCTGAACATAGCAGAAGTTTTTCCTCCCGCACCTACCAGGCAGATCATTTCTTTCTTCATTAAGTCAATATTAATTTGTCTAAACAAGCCCTCCATATATACAGCCTGACCCGCAGCTTCAGCCCCGATGGATTTCATTTACGTTTTCCCCCTTGGTGCTCTTAAGCATTTATGATCTTTTTTATAGGTAAATAGTAGCCGCTGATTGTACCCTGTTGGTGTACCGATTCGAAAAAAATCTCTCCTTGGTGTGCTTCAATAATGGATTTATTAATATATAACCCAAGTCCATAACCCTTTTTTGAGTCGTCTGACTTGTAAAACATATTAAAAATTTTCTCCTGCTCTTCGGCCTTGATACCTATCCCATAATCCTTTATACAAGTTAATACCCTGCCATCCTCTTCCTTAATAATCAATTCAATCACTGTATCATCTTTTGAGAACTTTACGGCATTAGATAAGATATTATTGATGACTCTGTGAATTTTCGTAATATCAATGGCAATAATCCCCTGAAGGTCTATACCCCCATAATCAATCATTTCTAACAACTGATGCTTTTGGTTGATCACATAGTTTTCCGTGTTATATAGTATCATGTTTATATAATCTATGATTTTTATCTCTTTTAAATTAACTTTTATATCATTTGCCTCATATGTGTTATCCAAAATATCCGCTACAATATTTTCAATTTGCTCAGAACGATACTGAATTCTTTCAATGTAGTCCTTTGTTTTGTCCCGGTCCACCATATCCATGCTTAAAGCCTTGCTATAACCTTTAATCAGGGTAACCGGTGTTTTGATATCATGAGACAACATTGACATGAATCGGGATGTCCCCTGGTAAGTTTCATCTAAATGCTCGGCCAGGTTTTGTGAATTCATGGAAATAATATTACTTTCATACTTAAGGGATTCAAAGATCGTCTTTAAATTAATCCGCATTTTATCCAGCTCTTTGCTGAGCTTACCAATCTCATCCTGAGTTTTTATGTTAATGGCAGTATCAAAATCCCCCTTAGCAATTCTTGATACCCAATTAACTAAAGTCTCAATGGGACTAGATATTGTACTACTCAGGATATAATCGATCATAAAAATTATTACCAGGATCCCCAGAGAAATCTGAATCATTTGCTTTTGCATTATATATGCCGAAGTAATAAAATCAGATAAAGGTGCCACTAAGAAGAGGCTCCAATCAAATCCTTCAATACTTGAATAAGCGGCAATGTAATCTATACCGTCAATCTCAATTTCATAAGCTTCCGATTTGTCAAAACCTTGTGCCTTCCTGCCACTTGCTTCAAAAATGTAATTGAAAACTGCTAACTTTTCCGCATCCTTTGGACCGGTAATAATATTATAAGTATCATCCAACAGTATGGCAAATCCATTTTCTCCGTACTTTATATCATTGATTATTTCAAGAATATAATCTACATAAATATTTGCAGCAATGACCCCTTTGTATTCTTGAAGATCAATGCCGGATGCAACAGCAATGACATTCTCCTGTTTATTAACATCCCGATAAGCAGAAGTCGTTACATATTTGTCCTTGTTTACTGCTTTTTGAAACCATGGTCTTTCACTGACATTATAGCTTTCATCAGGTATCCACCCATAAGCATCCAACATTCTATTGTCATCCGTTCCAATGAAAATACTGATAAAATCCTGACTGATACCGGAATACATCCTTAAAAGCTTTATGACCTCTTCATCGCTTCCAATATCCTTTAGCTGTAACTTCAACTCCATAAGAATCTTTGCCTTTTCCGAAAGCCAGGTATTGATAATTTCAGAATTGTAATAAGCGGATTTTTCACCAAAGTCTTTTGCCTGGTCTTTAGAGGATCTTATAAGTGAATCCATGCTTATGAATGTAATAGGAAGAGCTGCAACCACTCCGATAATCAGCATCCCTACCAGTATTTTGGTACGTATCTTAAATATCATCTTACATCACCCTCAAAAACATAACCGGCACCCCAAATTGTCTTGATATATTCCGGATTATCAGGATTATTCTCAATCTTTTTTCGAAGCCGCTTGATAGTTGTATTGACTAAATTTTCATCATAAAAGGAATCTCCCCAAACACTGTTAAGAATCTGATTTCTGCTTAAAACAATATAAGCATTTTCAATTAAATAAAGTAAGAGATTGAATTCCTTTGAAGTAATATTAACATCCTCTTTGTTTTTGTAGACCTTATAACCTTTTCTATATATTGCAATATCTCCAAAGGTAATAATTTCATCTTTTATACTTCCTTTGTTATAAGACCTTATCCTTCGGATATTGGCTTTTATTCGGGCTACCAGTTCCACCGGGTTAAAAGGCTTGGTTATATAATCATCTGCACCTACCCCGAATCCAAGAAGCATGTCATTTTGAGAATTTTTGCAAGTTAAAAAAATTATCGGGATAAAGTTCGTCTTGCGTATTTGCTTGCACAGCTCAATCCCATTCAGACCGTCCTCCAGATTGATGTCCAATACCAAAAGTTCAATATCTTCGTTAAAAAGCTTCAATGCCTTCTCCGCAGAATTTGCTTTGACTACTTCTATGTTTTCAATCCTTAAAAAATCTTCTATCATATCTGCTATCTCGATTTCGTCATCAACAACCATAATCTTTGACATGTTCACCACTCCTTTCGGACTTTCTTTCATTATAACATTATGCTACATCAAAAACAAAAGAAAAACCTAATACATCTAAAGGTATTAGGTCCCCAGGCTACTGATTTAGTTGTTAAGTGCTTCAATGATTTTTTCCGGTGTTGCAGGATAGTCAGTAAGATTCGTGCCCAATGCATGATTAATGGCATTCATTAAAGCCGGTGCCGGCGCGACTGCAGCTAATTCACCCACGCTTTTAGCTCCAAAAGGTCCCATTGGTTCACCTTTTTCGATAAACAAAGTCTTAACTTCCTGCATGGACGGTGCATTTATAATGTGGTATTTTGAGAAGTTATCTGTTTTCAGGTTCCCTTTTTCATCGTATACAATTTCTTCACACAAGGCCATTCCCAAACTCATCTGAGCACCACCCTGCACTTGCCCTTCTGCCAATGTTGGATTAATTACTTGTCCTGCATCTTGAACAACGAGCATGTCTTCAATTTCGACCATTCCCGAATAACGGTCTACTTTAACTTCTATGAAAACAGCACTATAAACACTTGGATTGGCTTTAGCCTTATATTCCAAATCAGCCTTAAGCGCTGTTGAATATTTCTTCTCGCAGAATGTAGCAAAGCTTCCATAATTCATATGTTCGGCATATTCACTGCCAATTATCCCATCTTCGAACTTAACTTCTTCTTCTTTACAGCTGAAAGAAGACGCATACATTTGAGCCATTTTTTTCTTAAGCTCTTCTGCTGCCTCTTTTACTGCTCCTCCGCATACATATGTCACACGGCTGGCTTGAGTACCTGCCGAATCATAAGGAGATTGATGGGTATCTGCTTCCGGAACATTAATTAGCTCCGGTGATATGCTCAAAACTTCAGCTGCAATCTGCTGCATTGTCAAAACTGTACCGCATCCCAAATCATGAATCGCAATCCTTACAAAAACTCTGCCATCAGGCATGATTTGAATCGCTACATTTGTAAAGTCAGGAAATGAATTAAGATATCCGTTGCCATGAGCACTTGCAGCCACTCCAAGCCCATAAGCATAACGATCTGTATTTTTGTCTTTTACGGTTTGCATTCTTTCTCTCCATCTAAAATGTTCTTTTCCCTCTGTGAGACAATCCTTGAGCCGTGCATTACCGATTGCCGGCATTCCGATCTGATCGACTGCTCCTTTTTCGTATTCTTGAGGGTCAAAAGCATTTAAAATTCTGAAATCTACTGGATCCATCCCTATTCTGGCGGCAGCATTATTAATATTAATCTCGCTAATGGCATGAATCTGAGGTGAACCATATCCTCTGCAAGCTCCACCGGGTGTGGTGTTTGTATAATAAGTCCTACCCACATACTTTTGGTTTTCTATATCATAGGCCCTAAAAGCTTTTTTGCCTGATGCCACAGCAATTCCGGCGCTGTTAGTCAAATAAGCCCCACCATCAAAATCAATTTCGATTTCTCGGGCAACGATTTTCCCATCCTTTGTAATACCAGTCCTGACTCTTTGAACTGATGCATTGCGGGTTCTTGTGGCAGAAATAGAGTCCCTTCGGTCCATTATGATTTTAACGGGTCTGCCTGTTTTCAACGCCGCGAATCCACATATTGGTTCCAGAATTGGCATTGTTTTGCCGCCAAAAGAACCACCCATATAAGATTTAACTACGCGTATCTTGTCATAGGGCATATCCAACGCCCTAGCTGTAACATGTTGAACCTGGAATACAACCTGACAAGGTGACCAAATCAGAAGATTCCCAAAAGTATCAACTTCCGCTACGCACACATGGTTTTCAATAGCTGCATGATGAATCTTAGGTGTTGAACCTTTATCTTCTATGATAAAGTCAGCTTTTTCAAAACCGCTTTCAACACTCCCACAGGAAAATTCCTTTTCGAAGCATAAATTGGTTTCACTAGCTGCTTCCAAGCCAATGATGACGGGAAGTTCCTCATATTCAATAATCAGGGCTTTCCTTCCTCTTTCCGCAGCTTCCATGTTATCCCCCAATACCAGAGCAATACGATCACCCACATGTTTGGCAGTTTTGTGGAGAATAAGCTCATCCTCTTTATCCGCTGATCCGGAATACCATTGGTTGGAATTATATAGTTTCTTAGGAACATCTTCATAAGTGAATACTGCCCTAACCCCTTTAATTGCAAGAGCCTTTGATGTATCTATCTGTACTACTGCATGGGCTTTCTTACTTGTTACAAGTTTTCCGCAGAGCATCCCATGCAGCTTCATATCTCCTATATATTTCGTTCTGCCCAAAGCTTTATCTCTTGCATCCGGTCGGTTGATACGCTTACCGATATACTTAAACCCGCTATTCATTATATCACCCCTCTCTGACTCACAATATCATTAAACACATCACTTATTACCCCTTTTACCGCAATTCTTTTGTAATGTCTTGATGACCTTGTCGGTATTGCTTGGTCAATTTGTAAAGAGCCTAATTCTAATAGTTCTGCTAATAGCTTTTCATCCCATGCCCTGCCAATACAATGTTTTTCCATAGCGACTGCCTTTATTACTTTAGAACCGATTGAGCCAAAATACATAGTTGCTTCGGCTACATAATTATCTTCAAAAACAATTCTGACGGCACAATTAATTTTTGAAATTGTCACATTCTTTCTGCTTCCAACCTTTGAAAAGCTTGAATACGCCATTTTTCTTCCATTAGGAATCCGTATTTTGACAAGCACTTCATTGGACTTAATTTGTGTGTGCCCGATACCCAAAATGAACTCTTCCAAAGGCAGTTCTCTCTGCTTTCCCTCTGAATCAAGGAGAATGACTGTTGCTCCTAACGCACAGGATGCCGGGACAGTATCTGCGCATTGAGAAGCATTAGCTATGTTACCTCCTATTGTTGCGCGATTGCGTATTTGCGTGGAACCAACTCGTCCGGCAGCTTCCGCCAAAGCGTTCCCATGATCCTTAAGGATATTTGATTCCTCCAGTCTTGTCATAGTGACCGCTGCACCGATTTCAATGCAGTCACCCACTTTCTCAATTCTTTTCAATTCATCCATATGTGTTAAGTCTATTGCCGTATAATCCATAATTTCATGTTTTTTTGCATTAATAGCAAAATCAGTAGCTCCGGCTATGAAGTAAAAATCGCGATTATCTTTTTTTAGTTCTAATACCTCTATAAGTTCCTGAATAGTTTCAGGAGCATAAAATGCATTGGATCTCATATCTATCACCTCTCTATTTTTTTGACGGCTTCGATAATTTTATTATACCCGGTGCATCTGCAAAGGTTTCCTTCTAAAGCCCGTTTGATTTCATCCTCCGTTGGGTTCGGGTTTTTATACCGTAATGCTATTGTGGAAATAATCATACCCGGTGTACAATAACCGCATTGCACAGCACCTGCCTTAACAAATGATTCCATAACAGGTTTAAGCTCTCCCATAACATCCAGACCCTCAACCGTTGTTACTTCACGACCGTTTATTTGACCCGCCAGCACAGTACATGAGGTAACAGCTTCCTTATCAAGAAGCACGGTGCACGAACCGCATTCCCCTTCACCGCACCCCTCTTTAACACTCACCAATCCCATATCATCCCGCAAAAACTCTACTAGTCTTTTATTTGGATTACATTCTTTTTCAACAGCCTCTCCATTTATCACTGCATTAATTATCATATCAACACCCTCCAAAATCCTGAACCTATTTACTTCCTATTGTAAATGGATTATCTGTTATATATTGCGCATATTTATGACTTTTTTATGACAAATTAATAATATTAATGCAATAACCCAAGTTTATGACATTTTGTCATTAAAGTTACATGCATAAGTCATAAATAGTCATGGAATGAATGTAATAAAAAAACTGTAATTTATTATAATGTAGATAAAAAAAGAGGAGGATAGAAATGAAAAAACTATTATCTGTATTTTTAATTTTAGTTATGCTATTTACAGTCGGTTGTTCCGCAAAAACAAACAACGGGGGCAACGCAGATACAAACAATGAAGGCAGCAGTGAAGTTGCAAAACCAAAACAGGGGGAATTTAAAATCAAAGTAGGTCTTGTTACACCGGAACAAGATATAGCAACACGTTCTATGCGTCATTTTGAAGAGCAGGTAGAAAAGTTATCTGAAGGACGTATTGATGTTGAACTTTTCCCCGGAGGCTCCTTAGGTGGCAGTGCTGATATTTTCAATGGTGTTCAAGATGGCAGTATCGAAATGTGCGTAAACATTTACCCTCCCTTTGCACAATTCTCTGATGCATTCTTGCTTTACAATTTACCTTATTTATTCAGCAGCGCGGAAGTTGCTTTTGAATTCTTAGATAGCGATATAGCTAAAGACATAGCTAAAGGCATTGAAGGCAAAGGGTTTAAACAGCTTGCCGTATTTGACGGTGGGTTTAGGAATACATCAAATAACAAAGCCCCTATAAAACATCCCGATGACTTAAAAGGTTTAAAAATCAGAACATTGGATAACCCCATCCAGTTAGATTATTTCAAGGCATATGGTGCTAATCCTACACCGCTTCCGTACGGAGATATATATGTTGGTCTCCAGACAAAAACTATTGATGCGCAGGAGAACAGTTTCAGCAACACTGCCAGCATGAAGTTCAACGAAGTCCAAAAATATATGACTGATACAAAACATGCATTCGACCCGGCTGGAATGTTTATCAATACAGGCGTGTTTGAATCATACCCGGAGGATGTCAAGAAAATAATTGAAGCAGCATCTCTAAGTACTCAGACATTTAATAGGGAGTTAGCCGTACAACTTGAAAAAGAAAGTATTGAGGCCATTAAGAAAACAACTGAAATCTATTACTTATCAGATGCAGAACGACAGGTATTTATTGATATGGCAATGCCAACTTATAAGAATTTTGAAAATAAAATCGGAAAAGAGCTGTTGGATAGCGCTCTTGCTAAAATAAAAGAAATAGAAGGTAAATAATCGGTAATCAAGTTATATATGGTAATGCAATAAGGTGTCTTCAGACACCTTATTGCATGGAACATAGGAGGTTTTCAATGAAATTTTTAAAACTGCTGGACAACCATATTGAAGAGTGGCTCCTAATTGCAACCTATACCGCTATGCTAATAATAG
>JAQVFD010000021.1 GCA_028697435.1 Clostridiaceae bacterium | reverse complement strand
GAACTATCCTCTGTTCATCCACACCGTATACATAAGTGTCATGAAGCAATTCTTGTGTCTGAAGCATGTAAATATAAGCTACCCTCGGAAGATTCGGATACTGTTTCATACCTTCCATTAATGTCGGGGTCTCATATACCTTTACTTCATCAGGTGTTACATTTCTGCCTGCTTCTCCGATATAAGCAGCTGCCTTGTAGCCCACCATTCTAACTGCCTGCTCATGCTCATGCTGCTGGAGCTTTTCCACCGGTGTGCAGACAATAACAATGTTCTGTGTCTTTGAGAATGGTGTATACTCTGCTCCGGGGCCGCTCATGTCTATTATACCTTCCTGGAATCCGACAATCTTACCTGCAGTCACTACTGCAGCACCTTTTAGTACATTTGTTTTGCCTGAACCAACTACGTCCACTTTGCTGATCATCCCAGGAAATATTCCGCCGGGACCTTCTACCTTAACCCTGGGTTCGATTACGTCCTTTACAGGCATTATTCTTGTTTCTTCACCGGGTTTTGCAATGTCAATTTCAATCTTAGTCAGCCTTGGATCACCGCCTACTGCTTCTAAAAGCTCAGCTTTGTTGACATATAGAGTTCCCTTTTCTAACTTAGTAACATCACCGAATTGTATGTCTTTAATGAATATATTGCCCAACTCTAAACGCAAAACGTTCACCTCCCTAAAATATTAGTGGTTAAAAGCGCATATACTTATTTATTAAATGTTTTCTTTTATTAGGTTTTCAACGGTTTCCATGGTGCAGTTCTCTGCTCCGCTGATTTCCTTTACCTTTTCCCCGTTTTTGTAAACTATAAAGGTTGGAAGTCCCAGCACCTTCTGCCCAATTGCAAGCCTTCTGTTCTGAGTAGTATTAAGCTTGCACATTTTCATTTTGTCCCCATATTTTTCAGCCAAAGCGTGCACATCCGGCATCAACGCTTTGCAGGGTTCACATTTTTCTCCCCAAAAATCAACCAGTACAGGACCTGTAGCTTGAAGCACTTCTTCATCAAAATTGTCCTTATTCAGTTCTATCATTTTTTCACCTCCTTCTAGTGACATAATCCGTAATATTTGCAGAAAATGAAATGCTGCAAATATAGGGATTTAGTCATATAAGTGCAAAACTTTTGTGTGTAACATAAAAGTTCAGGCACTAGTGCTCTAAATTCTTTTCTATATATTTTTCCGCATTTACCGCAGCTATTGCACCATCTGCAGCTGCTGTGACAACCTGTCGCAGTGATTTTATCCTGACATCCCCGGCTGCGAATATTCCCTCAACTGAGGTTCTCATTTCTTCATCGGCTTTAATATATCCCTTTGGATCCATTTCTACGATACCTTTGACAAACTCAGAGATGGGCTTGGTGCCAACAAACATGAACACTCCGTCAGTCCTGAAATCTGTAATTTCATTAGTCTTCACGTTCCTGAGCTTAATGCCCTCAACTATCCCATCGCCATAAATCTCCTCCGGTACTGTGTCCCACATAATATCAATCTTGTCGTTGTTTATTGCTTTCTCTACTATTGACTTTGCAGCCCTGAATTCATCTCTTCTATGTACTATTGTGACCTTTTCCGCAAACTTCGTAAGGTATATAGCTTCTTCAACTGCTGCATCCCCGCCTCCTACAACCACTACCTCCAATTCTGCGAAAAAATCTGCATCACATGTTGCACAGTAGGATACACCTTTTCCTCTTAGCTCCATCTCTCCGGGTATCCCTAAAATCACCGGCTGAGCACCGGTTGCGATTATTATTGTTCTCGTGCTTATTTCTTTTCCGCTGCCGCTGATAATCTTCTTAATCTTGTCAGATATATCAAAGCCTGTTACCTCATCCTTTACAAACTCAGTTCCAAAGGCTTCCGCCTGACTTTTCATTCTCTCCATAAGCTTGGGTCCTGTCGGCATTTCTATTGAACCCGGATAGTTTTCAAGTTCTTCGGTAGTCCCCGCCTGTCCGCCCCATTTTGCCTTCTCGATAATTAATGCACTCATTCTGGACCTGGAAGCGTACAGCCCTGCCGAAAGACCCGCAGGTCCCCCGCCTATTATAACAACATCATACACTTTGCTCATTTACTCTCCTCCCATTATTTTGTTATACTGTCTAAAGCACTTTCTAAAAGCTTCAAGTCTACAAACCTAAAATCCTCAAGTATATTTTCATTCCATAACGGCACTTTGTTATCTATTTGGAATTTTTCTGCCGTAGCAATGCTGCTTTCAATGATTGCAAGAGATTCAATGTCCAGGGAAGTACCTTCCAAAACAACTATGCTTCTATAAGGAGTTTCATTGGGTTTGATGCTTCCCATCAATGGATGAGTTATCAGTTTTGCTCCTTTGTGTACCATGTTTCTCGCCGACTTCAATACATCAATATATTTCCCGTCTACTAATTCAATATTCGAATCTTTTTCATACTTATCCTTTACAAGACTGTTATTTGTTATAATCCTAATACTTTTATCCAGCCCTATCCCTCCGATTAATAATTCATATATGTTTTGAAAAAACAAAAAGAGGTAGAGAATATGCCTCTACCTCTGTACTATACCTGAGATATTCTTTGATAGATGAGCAAACCCTCACTTATCAAGTTGACCCTTCGGTGCTATGCTTCCCAGAGTTGCGTCAGGAATTCGGTCCTTTTGCCTGAGAGCTTCATCATAAAGCAGTTTTTTACGATTTGCCCCTTCGGCGCCAAAATTGGTCTCTCCCGAAAACCATCACCCGCATTATTCAGTTTCCTTATACTTCTAATATATATTATAAATTACATTTATGCAAGTTATATTTTTATCAATTCATATTTACTTCTGCCTAATCCGATTTCTTCTCCATAAGTAATTTGTCTGGTCCCGTCAATGTTTTCATATATCCCCTTGAACTTATCCAAGCCTTTGCTGTGATTACACTTCAAACTGCTGTTGATGTTTCCGATCTGTTCGTTTACCAGATCATAGGAAGCAGCATCTATTGCAACAGGGTCTTTGGAAGCCAGTATCCCTATGTCAGGCACTATGTACGCACCGCTGAAGTTAACACAATCACAATTAGGAGTAATATCCATAAGCATATTTATATATCCCACATTACCGGCTTTGTTCTTAACAGCACCATATGCATATTCTACCATCCGTTCAATAAATACCGGAATTTCCGTTTTCCACTGAGGATTTATCGCTCTAATGGGGCACATGGGTATGCACTCTCCACAGCCGATACAGGGCTCTCCTATCAAAGCTTTATCCCCTTCTCTTGAGATTGCTCCTGCAGGACAATACTTCATACATGTTTCGCATCCTACACATTTTGAAGAAACTTTCGGCCTTACTACCGAATGTTGCTGTTGTTTACCTGCTGCCGGAGCGCAGCCCATGGCAAGATTTTTTATCGCTCCTCCAAACCCTGCAGTATCATGACCCTTAAAATGAGATAACACTATCATCTTGGATGCGCTTTCGATCTCCTTTGAAATCCTGACTTTATCAAAATGCTTTTTATCAATCTTAACGTCCACAGAATTCTTGCTGAGTATTCCATCAGCAATTACTATGGGAGCATTTACAACTGAATAAGCAAAGCCGTTGTAAATTGCCGTTTCGTAGTGATCTACCCCGTTTGCTCTTGAACCGTTATACAGGGTATTCGAATCTGTCAGAAAGGGTTTACCTCCCTTATCTTTGATCTTATCCACAATTTGTCTTGCATACGTAGGTCTTATGTATGCAGTATTCCCTTTCTCCCCGAAATGCAGCTTTATCGCTACGATATCATCATGAGAAATCATGTCATCGAATCCGGCTTTTTCAAAAAGCCTTCTCACCTTGACCAGTAAACTCTCTTGCTTCGATTGTGTGTGAACGCCGGCAAAATATACTTTGGATTTCATTAAGTATCAACTCCTTACATTTCAAAGTGTACCGCTATTGCACCGGGTCCCGCATGAGTGGCTATTACTGACCCGGCTTCTCCTTTTATGAACTCTTTTATATTGAACTCCTTCTTAAGCTGCTCCTCAAGCATCTCTCTGCTTTCGAGATTAACAATATGGTTTATCCCTACTACCTTGCCGTCTAAAGACCAACCGTTGTCTTTTATTTTATTTATAACAGTGGATATAGCCTTTTTCATTCCCCTTGACTTTTCAAGCATCTCCAATTTTCCATTAACCACTGTTAGTATCGGTTTAATACTCAATATAGAGCCAAGCATTGAAGCAGAAAGCGAAATCCTTCCGCCTTTTTGAAGATATTTTAAAGTATCCAGTATTAATAAGTATTTCATCCTCTGCTTACTGACTTCTATTTGTTTTACTATCTCTTCCGCTTCCATGCCTTCCTCCGCAAGTCTGGCAGCTTTAATCCCCAACAATCCGGCACCAAGGCTTATCCCCATTGTATCTATAACATGTATATCTGCTCCGGGCATTTGATTTTTCGCTATTACTGCCGAACTATATGTACCGCTCAGTTGTGAAGAAGCATGAATGGAAATCACCTTATTCCCCAAGGATATTTCCTCTTTGTAGGCTTCAAGAAAATCTACAGGGGGTACCTGTGAAGTTGTTGGAAGAACCTCTGATGTATCCAGTTTTTTCAAGAACTCTTCCAATGTCAGGTCAACTCCATCAATATATGAAGTATCTTCGAAGTTCACAGTTAAAGGCATCACCCTTATACCATACCTGTCGGCATATTCATTTGGAACATCACATATTGAATCTGTTATAATCCTTATCCCCATAAACATTCCTCCCTTAAGCTGGTATTACAGCATATTAGTAAATCCTATCTGCCTTAATGCCTCATATACAACAATTGCAACTGAGTTTGCCAGATTAAGAGAGCGGGCGTCATTTATCATAGGCACTCTGATGCAAAACTCCTTGTTTTCTTCAATAATAAGCTTCGGCAAACCTGCAGTCTCTTTGCCGAAGACTATAAAACAACCGTTTTTATATGCAGCATCAGTATGCTTTTTCTTTGCTTTTGTTGTGGAATAAAAGAACAATCCCTCAGGATATTTGTTCTTCAGTTCTGCAAAAGAATCATAATAATTGATATTAACCAAGCTCCAGTAGTCCAGACCGGCTCTTTTCAGATGCTTATCATCCACAGAAAACCCCAGAGGCTTGACAAGATGAAGCTGACTTCCCGTGGCTGCACATGTCCTCGCAATGTTTCCCGTATTCTGAGGAATCTCCGGCTCAACTAATACAATATTCAAACTCAATCTAACAACTCCTGTTGGCAATTATTGTTCAGTCAATGCGACATCTATTTCTATTTTCCCCAACTTCTCCAATAATAAAGGTATGCATATAGTCTTCAAACCTTTTGTTGATACGGCCATTTCCTTCCCTACCAATATCGTCGGAGGTGTAATGTCTATCTTTATTCCATTGTTGAAAAACTCTGTTGATACATTACCCATGATCATATTTCCAAGTTCGGCAATTGCACTTTTAGCCATATCATCCAATTCCTTCACTTCCATTCCGAACATCATGGCTGAAGCAATGTTGCATGCCGTGCTGTTATTCATACTGAAAAAAACCTGCCCCTTGATTTCTCCTGCGACACCTATAATTATTACAACATTATCAGAAGAAAAGGTCGAGTCTTTAATGAATATCTTCCCGCGTTCAGCTGTTACGTTGCATACCATTTTCATTAGATTGACAGATACACTGATAAAAGGATTAATGTATTCTACGTTCAAATCTGCGTCCTCCAAATGTGTTCAATTTAGCTATATTATATATAATACCTTATAATTTCTTTATTGCCAATAATTACAGTAAAAAAAGGAGGCTTGGCCTCCTTTCGTTTGATATTAATTATGCAGCCAGCTTATATATTATCATGCTGGTTTTACTTATATCTATAAGTCTTCCATCATCAACCGGACTTATAGTTCCATTCTTCTTAATCTCATTCACCAGTACATCTCTTACAGGAATAGATGTGTCTATGCTATTTTCTCCTTCAAGGAACATTGTATATTTATCTCCGCCTGTTGCCTGAAAATCATTTGTAACTACCTTATAAATCTGTGTGTCAACCAGGGGTTTTCCATCAGAAGTTGTAATCTTAACTATTCTCTGCCCTGCCGGCTTTGTAGAATCGTACTGAACCTTCAGCCCTGAGAACTGACCTGGATTCATTTCTTCTGACATTATTCCATGCTCTATTGCAGCCTTTACCTGTTTTCCGTTCAAATCAACAGTGAATAGTGTATTGTCAAAGGGCATTATTTCATACATTAATCCCATGGTTATATTTCCTGCCGGAAGATCCCTTCTCAACCCGCCTCCGTTTTGTATCGCTATATCGGCATTAACAGCTTTTCTCATTACGTCTGTAACCCAGTTTCCAAGCAGCGTAGTCTGTGTATCCTTTGGACTATGCGGGAAGTCTGCGGTTGCTTTTCCTATCACTTCGTTCTTTATTGGACCTATCAATGATTGGATATAGTTAAAATATGATACTATCTTTGCATCCGGCGAAGCTTTAATTATATTGCCATCAACTGAAGGAATCACTTCAACAACCTTCTTGTCCTTTATGTCGTAGTATATGTCCAAATGACCTGCTGATCTTCCGTTATAATATGCTTCTACTATCGGTATACCATTCACGGTACCGGATACCGTTGCATGTGTATGACCGGCTATAATAGCATCAACACCGGTCACAGCCTTAGCAAAGTCAGCAGCCCCACCGGTTATCTCCCCTGTCTTACTGTCCTGGAATGCTCCGAGGTGGGATAATACAACAACTATGTCAGCACCTGCCTCCTTTACTTCCGGCACGAGAGCATTTACTGCTTCTGCGGGATTCTTGAAATCATATGGTTCAACAATCTCCGGTTTTACCTTGGAAGCAGTTTCAGGAGTGACTATCCCTATTATACCTATTTTTACATCCTTCTTGTTAACTATTATATATGGTTCCACAAAGTCGGGAACCTTTCCTGTCGATTTTTCCAGCAAGTTAGCGGCAAGATATGGGAAATCGGACTGATCTATTCTTTCTATTAGTTTGTCGACGCCCCAGTCAAACTCATGGTTTCCCAATACCATAGCATCAAACCCCGCAACGTTCATAGCTGCAGCTACAGGCTTGCCATACATTAAATTTGAATCTGCACTGCCTTGGAACATATCACCGGCAGAAAGTATCAATGTACCTTCTTTGTTTAGCTTTTTCTGAGCCTCAAAGTAACCGACCAGCTTTGATACTCCCGGATTCTTTCCCGCTTCAGCCAATGTACCGTGAAAATCGTTAACAGACATTATGCTGATTTTCTTAACAGTCTTTTCCTTGGGAATAAATATGATTCTGCCTGCTAAAAGAGCTGTATTTGCATCTTTTGCCGTTAAATTGTTAACTGGCAGCAGTTCTTCTGTGGTTTTCCCATATTTTTTTGCAACTGATTCAAGGGTATCCCCGGCTGCTGCCGTATATCTGTCCGTAGGTACTGTAATTAAATTGTAGTTATTATCAACAACAGGACTTATAGTACCTTTCTCTTTGATATATTCGATAATCAGTGTTCTTATCTGTCCGTCATCGCCTAATGATACTGCCGAATCATACAGATTCTTAGGTTGGGTCAAACCGATAGCTGCCATATGACCGCCGCCGCCGCTGTATCTGTAATTGTTCAATGCCACTCTGAAGGTCTGAGCATCTGTTACAGGTGCGCCTTTAAATGTAAGGTTGACAACCCTTTGCCCTGCCGGTTGGGTCAGATCCAATTGATAATTGACCCCTTGAATCATATCGTAATTATATCCGGGAACATTAGGATCAAAGGTTATCAAATCATCCCCAGGCTTTATCCGGCTAAAATACCTGGCTGAGTATTCAATAAAATCCTTTAACTGCTTTCCTGTCATTTCCGTTACATTTAACCAGTTTTCATATACATAGAGTGCGTTAATGTCGCTTATCTTAACATCACCTTCGGGAATTCTGCTGCTGTCATTAAAGGATGCCGCTATGGATACATCTGCATTCCCATAATACATCTGAACTTCCTGTATCAGGTCAACCAGAGCTGTGTCTTTTATCTGCTGGCCGATGCCGCTGAACTCCGCTGTTGATTTTCCGATAATTGTATTTACAAGTGTATCAACAGCATCAATATCTGTTTTTACTAAATCAAGGACTTCCTTTGACGGTTCGTAATCCTTAACATCAATGTTCTTTGAATCTTTCTTTGTAACAGCCCACTTCCCGTCAGTCTTTTCAAATGTCAGGTCGATTTCAGATACTCTCTGTCCCCACTTCTTGGGTTGTACTATGAGTACTCCGTTTTCTGTCTGTCCGCCAACATCAGCGTGAGCATGACCGGATAGTATAGCAGTAATCTCCGGGCAAGCAGCTGCCAATGCCTTAACTTGGTCTTCATTCAATACGTCGCCTGCTTTTTCGATTCCCGAATGAGCCGATACAATTATAGCATCCGCCTGTTCAGTCTCTTTTAACACTTTGACCCACTTCTTGCCTTCCTCGACAATATCTTTGAACTGAAGATCTTTTACATTGTTTTTATCCCAAGTTGTAACCCCGGTTGTTGTAAACCCAAGAATACCTATTCTTACCCCATTAAATTCCTTAATTATGTACGGCTTTACAAAACTCGTACCGTCAGCCTTGTATATATTGCCAGATAGTATAGGGAAATCTGCATCACTCATTATCTTTCCAAGAAGCTCCAAGCCGTAATTGAATTCATGATTACCTAATGTCCAGGCATCATACTTCATCATGTTCATTATCTTCATCATCGGATGTTCGATTTTTGCTTCAGTTTTTGAATTGAAATTGTCCAGGTAATATTGAGCAAATGGTGTCCCCTGAATCGTATCACCATTGTCAAGTAAAATTGTATTCGGATTCTTACCTCTTAAATCTTTTACTACGGAATAAACCTTTGCAATACCTTGCTGCGCCTCTTTCTGAGTATAATAATCAAAGGTAGCTATGTTGGCATGCAGGTCGCTGGTACCTAATACTGTGACCGTAACCGCGTTGTTATCTTCCGCCCAAACACTGCCAATAGGAATAATCATGGACATAATCATAACAAACGTGAGAATCCAGCTTAGTCTTTTGGATACCTGTTTCATTTTCATACCCCCAATCATATTTTTGCATAATATCCACATTATAGTCTATTATGCATGTAACACCATTATATCATAAATCTGGAAGGTAAAATCATCAAAAAAATTGACTTGCGTCAATCAATAATCTCTAATGTGCTGATTATCGCATAATGATCGGATGCATCCCGCTTCTGCACATCATATTTTTTTACCCTGAAATCCTTTGAGACAAATATATAATCTATGCGTTCACTAAGGCCTTTGCCTTCAAAGGTTGCTATGTCATAATTATTTTCAAAACCTGCACAATCTATGTATCTTTCGGTGATTGCTCCAAGCTTGTCCGCCTTAGAATTAAAATCGCCCAATACCATAGTATATTTGTCATCAGCAATGAGTCTCACAATCTCTTCGACCTGCATATCCCTTTCACCCTGATCAAGACCAAGATGAGTACTGTAAAACAATATCCTATAACCGTACACATTCAATCCGGTCCTCAAAATTGTTCTTCCTTCACCATTGGATGGCAGTTTGCTTACTTCATAATCTTCTATGGGAAATTTACTTAGTATTGCATTCCCGTATTGTCCGTTAAGAATGTTAATGCTTTTTCCGTAGGCATATTTCATTGAAAGCTTGTCTGCAATATATTCAATTTGATCCCGAAATCCTGTTCTTACGGAGAATCTTTCTACCTCCTGAAGAGCTATTATATTAGCTTCGGATTCTCTGATTACGTTCACTATGCCGTCCAGGTCCAGTTTGCCGTTATTGTTTATCCCTCTGTGTATGTTATATGACATTACTTTTATGTCAGGCATTGCCTCTACCATACTTTTTGAATTCTCATGTAAAATGTTCTTTTTTCCCAAAGCAACAGGCATACTGATACCACTGAAATTCACAAAGTTTATCAAAATTACGACAACAGCCAATAAGAATAGCCTTTTCATGCTTTTCTTCCCTTTCAATGTATTTGCTTACCCTTGTTCACCATAATCCGATATATTTATGTTAACATAATATTGGGTTCCAGTAAAACAAATATTTGTGAAAGGTTCAAAACTAGTGCCTGAACTTTTATGTTTCACATAAAAGTTTTGCACTTATATGACTAAATCCCTATATTTGCAGCATTTCATTTACTACAAATATTACGGGTTATGTCACTACAGTATGAATTGTTCTATGGCCTCCGCTACACCATCCTCCTGATAATCCCCTGTAATATGATTGGCAACCCTTTTTAAGGATTCTTCCGCATTCCCCATCGCTATTCCGAGACCTGCATATTCAATCATGCTAATATCATTTTCATTATCTCCTATTGCAATTATCTCTTCTCTATTTATGCCGTACATCTGAGCAAGTATCCTGACGGCATTGCCCTTTGTAACGCCTTTGTTCATCACTTCCAAATTGTGTTTCATTGATTGACTTACAGATACAATCCCTGTTTCTATAATACCTTCCCTTAACTTTTGTATCTTATCATCATCATCATCAAATACAACTGCCTTTAATACTTCGGATTTAGCCGCCTCAATAATTTCCTCTCCGTCATCAACAATTCTTATTTTAACCTGGTCTTCTTCACCCATGTACTTATTCCACTCTGTATAACGCAAAGATACATTTATAAGTTTTTCGGAATAAATAGTGTTTTCGGTGAAAAAGTGGCAATAAGCTCCATACTTATGGCACAACCTAAGCATTTCTCTTACAGTATCCTGGTTCAAGATATCTCTGAAAACTGTCTTTGAGGCATCTTTTATTATCGCTCCATTGCTGGCTATTATCGGAGTGCTCAGTCTCAGCAGTTTTGCGTATATCCTTGCAGAAGTATAAATTCTTCCTGTTGCGACTACCATATGTACGCCTTTTTCGACTGCTCTTTTCAAAGCTTCCCTGTTTCTTTCGGATACTTGCTTTTCTTTGTTCAGAAGTGTATAATCCATGTCGGTTACCAGCATCTTGTATTTATTTTTGTTCATTTCCAATGTAATCTCTCCCTGAAAAATATTAACTTAATTGCTATCCTTTATATTCTATACTAATTATTAAAAAAGAACCATAGCTTCTGCTATAGTTCCTCTCTTAAGCACTTTATTTGGTGGGTATATGTATAGCAATGTTATCAGCATCAAGTGCCGCCTCCTTCAAAGCTTCCCCCACAGTCGGGTGTGCATGAATAGTATTTACTATTTCATCAACGGTTGCCTCAAGGCTTATAGCAAGAGCACCTTCAGTAATCAATTCAGTAGCTCTGGGACCAAGTATATGAACTCCAAGTATTTCACCGTATTTTTTATCTGCAATGATTTTTATCAAGCCTTTAAAGTCATTCATTATGATGGATTTACCATTTGCTGTTAACGGAAACCTTCCCACTTTATAGTCAATTCCTTTTTGTACTGCCTGCTCTTCCGTAAGCCCTACGGATGCAAGTTCAGGCTTAGTGTATACACATGAAGGTATTACTTTATAGTCCATTTTTGAGTCAATTCCCATAAGATTTTCCGCTGCAATCTCGCCTTGTCTTGAAGCTACATGGGCAAGCATGTTTCTGCCATTACAGTCTCCAACGGCATAAATACCTTTTATACTCGTCTCCATTCTATCATCAACCAAAATACAACCTTTTTCACATTCAATTCCGATAGCCTTCAAATTGAGTTCGGATATATTTGCTCTCCTGCCAATTGAAATCAGGATGTTTTCTCCTTCAACGGAAAATTCCTTCCCACTCATCATTACATTGGCACATAATCCTTTTTCTGTCTTTTCTATGGATAAAACCTTTGCATCATTATATATTTTTATGCCTTCTTCTATAAGATTCTTGTGAAGCATATCAGCGATTTCCCTGTCAATTGGAGGCAGAATATGGGGAAGCATTTCAATTATTGTTACTTCACAGCCCAAACTATTAAAAATTGTAGCGAATTCAACTCCAATGACACCACCGCCGATAATAACCATTTTTTTGGGGAGCTTTCTAAGGGATAACGCTGCAGTACTGTCAATTACACCATCAAGGTTAATACCGCCAAAAGAAGGAATAAACGGTAATGAACCGGATGCAATTATAATGCCTTCTGATCCAAGAATTATCGACGGGCCTTCCTTTTTTACTATCTTTACCTTATTCTTATCAATAATCTCAGCGCTACCCTCTATAAGCTCCACATTGTTAGATCCCAATAACCCGTATACACCATTCACCAGCTGATTTACCACTTCTGTTTTTCTCTGCTGTAATTTATCCCAATCAACCTCAACAGAGGATATCTTAAGCCCAATATCTTGTGAAGATTTGTACTCCGAATATATTTCGGAAGTATGAAGCAGTACCTTTGTCGGGATACATCCCACATTCAGACATGTGCCGCCGAGCCTTTCCTTTTCAACTAGCGTAACTTTCGCTCCTAACTGTGAAGCACGAATTGCAGCTACATATCCTCCGGGACCTCCGCCTATTACTGTAATTCTCTTGATATCCTTTTCCATGTCTTATCCCTCCCCTACAGCAAGAGCAAAAATGGGTTCTCAATTATTTCCTTTATTCTCTTCATAAACTTTGAAGCCTCTGCTCCGTCAACTACCCTATGGTCAGCCGTCAAGCTCAGGTTCATCATAGGCTTTATCTCAATTTTTCCGTTTATTGCAACAGGAGTATCAACAATTGCTGCAATTCCAAGTATTGCAAGTTCAGGCTGGTTTATTATCGGAGTAAAGGATTCTATTCCGTACATACCCACATTGGTTATAGTAAATGTTCCGAGACTCATATCATCCGGCAACAGTTTGTTTGATCTTGCTTCGCCAATAAGCTTTTCTGTTTCCTCTGCGACTGCAAGTAATGGTTTTAATTCAACATTTTTTACGTTCGGAACAAGCAAACCGTTATCAACAGATACAGCAAGCCCTATATTTACATAATCATGAAGAATCAGTTCGTCTCCGTCTATAGTTCCGTTTACATAAGGCATTTCAATTAAAACCTTTGCACATATCTTCATCACCAGATGGTTATAAGTCAGTTTAATACCGGCTTTTTCGAAAGTATCCTTTAAGCTATCCTTAAAAACTCTCAATTGTGAAATATCCACAGGCAAATTATAAGTAACCATAGGCGAAATGCTCCAGCTTTCAGACATTCTCCTGGCAATTACCTTTCTGAGGTAAGAAAGTGGAATTCGTTTTTCTTCCTTTTCTGCTCCGTCATAACCTGATTCAGGGCATCTGAATGTCAGAACATCATCCTTCATAATTCTCCCGTTTTTATTTATATCCTTTAAGCTTATACTCAAATCCTCAGCTAATTTGGCTGCCGTAGGAGAAGCTTTGACCTTGCAGTTTTCCAAGTATTCTTCAATATCTTTAACTACTATTCTTCCCTGTGGTCCTGTGCCCCTTATCAAATGAAAATCAACAGCGTTGTCAGAAGCAAGTTTTTTAGCCGCAGGTGAAGCTTTATAGCCTATACTGTCATTTATAAGTGTATCTGAGTTTTTCAGTATTTGAGACTTCTCCTCAGTGACTTTTTGTTCAATATGTTCCGGAGAACCTATATCGGATAAAAGGGAAGTCAGGTCTTCATTTTCTTCGGCAATTATTGCAACAGGGTCAGTGCAAGGAACAGCTTCACCTTCAGCAGCTAATTGCTTTCTTAGAATACCTCCCGCATCAGCCTGTACTTCATTTGTAAGCTTGTCAGTTGTTACCTCAAACAGTGTATCTCCTTCTTTTACCGTTTCACCTTGATTAATATACCATTTTGTGATAATGCCTTCAGTCATTGTCAGCCCCAACTTTGGCATTACAACTATATGAGCCATATCTTGAACCCCCTTCTGTGATAAAGTGAGTACCT
>JAQVFD010000264.1 GCA_028697435.1 Clostridiaceae bacterium | reverse complement strand
GGAGGCAAGTTGTAGTTTTTCAGGAAGATGAAAATAGGATGTCATTCAGTGATTATCTTACAGATGCCAGCAGGAAGCTTATCGGTTCCGGAGTAAAAGTTGTCGGTATTAAGGAAGATAAAACTCCCTTCAAATCGGTTTATGACCCGGGGCATCCGGATGCTGATGAAAAAGGCTATGTTAAAATGCCAAACGTCGATGTGATGACTGAAATGGTTAATATGATAACAGCAAGCAGGGCATATGAAGCTAATGTTACGGCAATTAATTCGACTAAGAGTATGGCTATGAAAGCCTTGGAAATTGGCCGGGGATAAAGGAGGATCTAAATGAAAATTAATTTTCCGTTGGAGCAGCTGGGGGTTAATACCAATATAAACAGCAAAGTCGCATCCGAGAGCAATAAAGTTTCATTTACGGATTTCCTGAATAATGCCTTAAATGATGTCAATAAGCTTCAGATTGAATCAGAGCAATTGAATCAAGCTTTTGCTATGGGTTTGAATGATAACATACATCAAGTAATGATAGCTTCGGAAAAGGCTGATATTGCATTGCAATTTACAATACAAGTAAGGAATAAGGTTTTGGAAGCATATCAGGAAATAATGAGAATGCCTGTATAGAAATTAATTCGGTTTCATGAGGTGATTGAATGGGTGAGATTCTTAATAAATTAAGAAGTAATATCAGCGGTTTCTGGAATGGTTTAGAAAGAGGACAGAAATTCAGGATAATAATATCTGCATTATTGTCTTTCATTTTGATTACAACTTTTATAGTTTATACAAGCCGGCCTCAGATGGGGATACTTTATTCGGACCTTGGACAGGCTGATGCGGGAACAATTGTTACCAGACTGAAAGAGATGAATGTAAATACAAGAATTGAAGGTACTACAATATATGTGCCGAGTAGTCAGATTGATGAGTTGAGGGCTCAATTGGCTGTTGAAGGGATTTTTGGAGATGATTCATTATACCCTGAAGAGCCTCAGGCTTCTTTTTACGAGACAAGTGCAGATAAGAATCAAAGATACCTTATAGCGAAGCAGAATAAACTTAAAAAGGGTTTAGGCTCTATAAAAGGCATTGAATATGCAGACGTTAATCTATATATACCGGAGGATCAGACATTTATTATTGATCAGAACAGCAGTGAGGCCACAGCGTCCCTGTTAATAAAAATGAGATCCGGGTATCCGGCTCTTGACAGAAATCAGGTAAACGGTATTGTTCAGTATATTTCAAGAAGCGTAAAAGGATTAAAGCCGGAGAATGTTTCGATAATTGATGAGAATGGAAGGTCCTTGGTAGCGGAAACAGGGACCCCCAATGCGGCTATATCTTCACAGATGGAAATGCAAGAGGCAGTGCAGGGTAAGATCGAGCAAAGCATAACAAAGTTTTTGGAAGCTCCCTTTGGAATGAACAATGTCAAAGTGAAAGCAGCTGTAAAATTGGATTTCGATAGTGTTACCCAGAGTATTACAACCTATCAGGCCCCTAACACAGAACAAAATGAGGGCATAGTAAGAAACATGCAGGATATCAGAAAAGAATGGGTTGATGCAGGCCAGGGCGGTGTACCGGGTACTGACTCAAATACGGATATTAATCAATATGCCGAGGTTGATTCATCTAAGGCTCAATATAATGAAGCAAGTACAGTTGTGAACTATGAAATAAATGAAATAAAAGAACAAATTGTAAAGGAAATGGGAAGCATTGAGTCTTTAAGCATTTCGGTGCTCATCAATACATTGGATTTTGATGGGAACCCTAAAGAGATTCCTCAGGAATTGCAGGACAGGGTTGGCGGATTAGTGAAATACGCTTTACAGGGCTTTAATTATACAGCTCCTATAGAAGATAATGAAGGTATTGAAGTAGTGTTTGCCCCCTTTGATATGGAATTAGCCAACAGAATAAAAGCCAATGAGAAAGCAGAGCAAAATGCTGCTTTCTGGGAAAGGGTCATTATGATAGGAACAGGAGTTGCTGCCGTACTTGTATTCGGGTTAGTGGTATTCCTTATGCTCAGAAAAAGGTCCGGAGGCTACAGCACTTCCGGATATGTTATGGACAGCACCGGAAAGGCAATGAGTGAAGCCGCATTATCAGGAGAACCTGTTGCAGAAATTGATCTTGAGGACAAAAATGAGGTAAAGAAGAAGATAGAAAAGTTCGTAGGAGTTAAACCTGAGACTGTTGCACAATTGTTAAAAACTTGGCTTAATGAGGAGTAGGAGGTTTAGAAATGTCAAGAGGGACCAAAGGAAACCTAACAGGCAAGCAGAAATCAGCTGTCCTTTTAATTACTCTTGGACCGGAAAAATCAGCTGCTATATTTAAACATTTGAAAGAAGAAGATATAGAGCAGCTTACCCTTGAAATTGCTAATATGAGGACGGTATCTCCCGAGGAGAAAGAAGAAGTTCTGAATGAGTTTTATCAAATATGCGTGGCACAAGAATACATTTCCGAAGGAGGTATTTCATATGCTAAGGATATATTGGAAAGGGCTCTTGGAGGACAGAAGGCATTGGATGTAATTAACAGACTTACTGCTTCGCTGCAGGTTAGACCTTTTGATTTTGTCAGAAAAGCTGACCCCGCTCAAATTCTGAACTTTATACAGGGTGAGCATCCACAAACAATTGCTCTGATATTAGCCTATCTGAAACCTCAGCAAGCAGCTGCAATTGTTTCTTCATTACCACAGGATAAGCAGGCTGATGTTGCTCGAAGAGTGGCAATTATGGACAGGACGTCTCCCGAAGTAATAAAAGAAATTGAAAGAGTCCTTGAAAGGAAACTTTCTTCTATGGTTACACAGGACTACACAATTGCGGGAGGCTTGGCTGCGGTTGTTGATATATTGAACTCTGTAGACCGCGGTACCGAAAAATTCATAATGGAGGCACTGGAAGTACAGGATGTTGATCTCGCTGAACAAATCAGGAAGAGAATGTTTGTATTTGACGATATTGTAACATTAGACAACAGATCTATACAGAGAGTTACCAGGGAGGTTGAAAACTCAGATTGGGCATTAGCTCTTAAGAATGCAGGAGAGGAAGTAAAAAAAGCAATTTTCAGCAATATGTCAAAACGTCTTGCCGAGATGATAAACGAAGATATGGAATATATGGGACCGGTAATGCTCAGAGATGTAGAAGAAGCACAGCAAAAGATAGTGAATATAATCAGGAAGCTGGAAGATGCAGGTGAGATTGTTATTTCCAGGGGAGG
>JAQVFD010000263.1 GCA_028697435.1 Clostridiaceae bacterium | reverse complement strand
TGAGCTACAGGCGCATGTTTGGAGCGGGTGAAGGGAATCGGACCCTCGCGATTAGCTTGGAAGGCTAACGTTCTACCATTGAACTACACCCGCGCACTTGCAATATATTGTTTTTTGTGTCGCCGACAATTATAAATTATAACAAAATTTATATTGGGTGTCAACTAATTTGGGACTATATTTCCGCCCAATAAATAGCATTAAATTAATACATATATCATAAGTTCAACTTCTCTGCGAACTCCTTGAGAGCATTTGCCCTATGGCTGATATTATTCTTTTCTTCCGAGCCAAGTTCGGCCATGGTTCTTCCATACCCGTCAACAATGAATAGCGGATCATATCCGAATCCCTGTTCCCCTTTTTCTTCATAGCCGATTTTCCCATACACAAAGCCTTCTGCCGTTATTTCTTTTCCACCGGGAAACACTGCAGCAATTGCAGAGCAAAATCTTGCTCCTCTCATATCTGTCGGTACATTTTTCAAAGCTTCTTTAAGTTTTTCATTATTTTTTTTATCCTTATCCATTCCCCTATGACCTGAGTATCGTGCTGATTTCACCCCGGGTTGTCCTTTCAGCGCATCCACCTCAAGACCTGAATCGTCAGCGATTGCCGCTTCTCCTGTAATGCGAAAAACCTCTCTGGCTTTTATCAAAGCATTCTCTTTGAAGGAATCTCCATTTTCCTCAATCTCAATATCCAGACCGGCCTCTGCCAAAGATATGACTTCAATTCCCTTATACTTTAATATTGCCCTTATTTCCTTAAGCTTATGGCCATTATTTGTTGCTGCTATCATCTTCATCATATATACCTACCTTGTCAGCGATTTCACCAAGGGCTTGCTTTTGTATTTCAATCAGCTCCCTAATACCTTTCTCGGCCAATCCCATCATTTCCTGAAGCTGTTCTTTATTGAAAGGGTTTTCTTCTCCTGTACCCTGTATTTCGATAAATTCTCCTTTGTCGGTCATTACCATATTCATGTCCACTTGACAGGTTGAATCCTCCGCATAGTTCAGGTCCAATATTGCCTCTCCATCTTTTATGCCGACACTTATTGCCGCAATATATCCGTTTAAGGGTATTTCCTTAATCCTTTCACGTTGAACCAACTTATTGAAAGCATCGACAATAGCTACATAGGATCCGGTGATTGATGCTGTTCTTGTACCGCCATCAGCCTGTATTACGTCACAGTCTATATAAATTGTCATTTCTCCTAACTTTCCCAAGTCCACAATGGATCGCAAAGCTCTCCCTATAAGTCTCTGAATTTCCATTGTCCTGCCGTCAATTCTCCCTCTTGCTGACTCCCTTGGCTTGCGTATTTCAGTTGACCTGGGGAGCATTCCATACTCACCGGTAATCCAACCCCTGCCTGTTCCCTTTATGAAAGGCGGCACCTTGTCATCTATCGAAGCTGTGCAAATCACTTTGGTATCACCCATCTCAATAAGCACCGAGCCTTCCGCATGCTTTAAATAATTCCTTGTGATTTTTACCGGTCTTATCTGTTCATTGTTTCTCCCATCAATTCTCTTCATTTATCTTCCTTCTCCTTCAAAGTTTGTTTTGTATAAAAAATTCGATAATAATATTATCCCATATACACAACAGATTTATTTTAGCCATTCTTCCCAGATTATCCAAAAATGATACAGCTTGTCAACCTCTTCTGCGATATACAGGGACGTTTGGGAACGTCCCCATATTCTTATGTATGTATTTTTTATTCATAAAAATTGACAAAAGCCGGAACAGTTATATAATTGTCGGAACCAACTCCATCAGTATTTTCAACGATCTTGCCATTTACAAATATCTTGGCTTTTGAAATCTCAGGGAATTCTTTCAACGTAAGTGTTACTGCCTTCATCATAGCACTCTCTGATGCTTTGTCCCCCTGATTAGCCAATATTTGCTCGGAAAAATTCACATAAGCTATCCCGGCATTGATCTGCACATCCAAAAGTTGAGTCCCCTCCGGAAAAGGATTTTTCAAACTGCTGCCATCTACAGGGCCTTCAAGCAACGCGTTTAAAGCGGCCTCCACACTGTTTTCGAAGCTGGATACGACTTTTGTTACCGGAACAAAATACGAATAGGCTCCGCTTCCCTTTTTATGATAGTATACCACAACCTTAAATAACTTTTCACCTAAGTTTTCTACCGCTTGAAGATTTATTTCTGTTCTGTTCAGTACATTTGCAATTTCTGTACCTTTAGGCATTTCTTCAATCTTCTTACCGTCTACTCTGATTTCAACTGATTTTATATTAGGAAATTCAGTAAGCGTATATACAACTGCTTTGATTCCCAATTCTTCAGCCTTTTCACTGCTGAAATTCAAAAATTCCTTTGAAAAATCTATTATAGCCAAGCCATTTTCCTTTATGACCGCCCCATTTATTCTGGTGCCCATAGGCAGCGTCGGCGCCAATCCCGCAGCACTGATATCTTGTACCGTCTCTGGGCTGTAGATTATTGCTGATAATGCTATCTTCGCTACACCGAGATCCCCTTTGGGTATATATCTCATAACAGGTATGAGAAAGTTCTCATTGTCTTTGTAGTAAAGTATCGCAGCCCTGGCATCCTCCGGCTGCGAAGCACTGAGCTCACTCATGCTTTGGGTTTCTTCCTGCTCTTGCGGCACTTTTTCCTCTTTCGTATCAGGCTTTTTGTCAAAGAAATCCCATAAAGAAGTCAGCGGGTTGCTGCAACTTGTAAGGATTAATGTACAGCATAAAAGTAGTGCCAATAATATTGCTGCTTTTCTGTTCATTCATTTCACCCCTTATTATTTTATCAATACATTATATTAGCTTTCTAAGGGGTATATTCTCGATTTAAACGGCAGATAAAAAAGCCCTGAAGCTAAACTTAAGCTTCAGGGCTCTGATGTTTCTGCTATTCCATTTTGCTGCTAACCTGAGCTGCCTTCATTCTGACAAGCTCTGTGCCTTCAGTATTGTATGGTTTTTTCGGCGTTGGTGCTGCGTATATTGCATCAGTATCTATATCAAGACTGATTCCCTCGATATTCCTAAAGTATTTTACTATAGAAACCGCCAGCGCCCTTGCGGCTGTTTCCCTATATTCTTCCTTTTTAATCTGTTTGAATTCTTCGGCATTTGTTATAAATCCCAGTTCCGCAAGTATTGCAGGCATTTTTGTTTTATTCAATACATGAAGCCCCGGTCTTGGTGTTATTCCCCTGGATGGTCTATTCAAGGCTGCAATTAATTCT
>JAQVFD010000020.1 GCA_028697435.1 Clostridiaceae bacterium | reverse complement strand
CAAAGCAGGAGTCATGAATCAATAATAGAAGAGGCGGAACTATTCCTTAAAGACCCTGAGTTCAAAGGCTATATCCACGATGTGGGAGGCCCTACTGCAAACTTCAGACATGCAGCCTGCGATAAGCAGCTGAAAGAAGGGGTATGCAAGAACAAACAGTGCCTTTACCCTGAACCCTGTAAAAACCTCAAGGTGGATCACAAGGATTATGTGGCACTGCTCCGTAAGCTTAGACTTCTTCCCGGAGTGAAAAAGGTATTTGTCCGTTCCGGTCTCAGATACGACTACATAGTAGCTGACAAGAAGGATGAATTTCTTAGAGAGCTTTGTGAAAACCATATAAGCGGGCAGCTCAAGGTAGCGCCCGAGCATGTTTCAGACAAGGTACTGAGATATATGGGCAAGCCTTCTAAAGAAATATACGATAAATTCGTGAAAAAATACTATGATATGAATAAGAGGTTGAAGAAAGATCAGTATCTGGTTCCCTATCTTATTTCGGGGCATCCCGGGTCAGATATTTCCGCAGCAATTGAGCTTGCCGAATATGTAAGGGATATGGGCTACAACCCTGAGCAGATACAGGAATTTTACCCGACACCGGGTACACTATCCACCTGTATGTACTATACGGGGCTTGATCCAAGAACCATGAAGTCTGTATATGTTCCCAAGGATCCTGAAGAAAAGGCGATGCAGAGGGCATTGATACAATACAGGAATCCAAAGAATTATCAGTTGGTGTATAGGGCACTGAAATTAGCCGGAAGAGAGGACCTGATAGGTTTTGGGGATAAGTGCCTCATTAAGCCTCCTCGAAATACGGGAAAAAGAAGAAGTTCAAAGAGGATCCATTTTAACAAATGGGAATAATTATCTTTTATTTTACTTTAACAGTATAACTCTGATAAAATGTATTTGTAGGTTTATGCTTATTTTGCATTTGTAAGCTTATAAGGTGCACAATAACAGCAATAATTTATTAATAAGGGGTGTATTAAATGGGGCATTTGTCAATAGACGGGGAGCATTTGACAATACAGCAAGTTGTCGACGTAGCAAGAAACAATCATGTAGTTGAACTGTCGGAACAGGCAGTGGAAAGAATTAAAAAATCAAGAGGATATGTAGACGGTCTGGTGGATAAGGGAGCGGTAGTATATGGAATAACCACAGGCTTTGGGAAATTCAGCGACGTATTTATATCCAAAGAAGACACCAAAGCACTTCAAAGAAATCTTATTGTAAGTCATGCCTGTTCACTGGGAGATCCGCTTTCCATAGAGACTGTAAGGGCAATAATGCTCTTAAGGGTAAACGCACTGGCAAAAGGTTTTTCAGGTATAAGACTGGAAACAGTAAATACTCTGATTGAAATGCTTAACAATGGGGTTCATCCCGTGATTCCCGAAAAGGGTTCTCTTGGAGCCAGTGGTGATCTTGCACCACTTGCAAATTTGGTTCTTGTTATGTTGGGAGAAGGAGAGGCATATTATAAGGGAATAAGGATGACAGGGAAGGAAGCTATGGATAAGGCGGGAATCAATGTGGTTGAGCTTACTTCCAAGGAAGGCCTTGCACTTATTAATGGTACTCCTGTAATGACAGGCATAGGAGCTCTTGCTGTATATGATGCCGAAAATCTATTAAAAAATGCTGATATAATAGCAGCTTTAACCCTTGAAGCACTTAAGGGAATAACAACTGCTTATGATAAGAAGGTACATGAGGTACGGGGTCAGAAGGGTCAAATGGCAGTTGCAAGAAATATGCTCAGAATAGTATCCGGAAGCGAACTGACAACAACACAGGGACAGATAAGGGTGCAGGATGCCTATACCTTAAGGTGTATACCACAGATTCATGGTGCCAGCAGAGATGCAATACAATATGTCAAAGAAAAGATATCCATCGAGCTTAATGCAGCAACAGACAATCCGCTTGTTTTTGCTGATGATGACCAGGTAATATCCGGCGGAAATTTCCACGGACAGCCTATAGCCCTTGCTATGGATTTCTTAGGTATAGCAGTGGCTGAATTGGCAGATGTATCGGAAAGACGCTTGGAAAGGCTGGTAAATCCGCAGCTTAACGATCTTCCTGCTTTTTTGACAAGAAAGGGAGGCCTGAACTCAGGCTTTATGATAACTCAGTATGTGTCAGCTTCAATTGTGTCGGAGAATAAAATACTGGCACACCCTGCCAGTGTGGATTCAATCCCTTCTTCCGCAAACCAGGAGGATCATGTAAGTATGGGAACTACTGCCGCAAGGAAGGCCAGGGATATATTGGACAATGTTCAAAAAGTGTTGGGGATTGAGGCATTTGCAGCTTCTCAGGCCATAAGCTTCAGGGGAGAAGTAAGACTTGGAAAGGGTACTTCAGAAGCGTACAAGGTTATAAGAAAAGAGATTGCTCCTGTGGAAGAGGACAGAATAATGTATACTGACATGAATAAACTTGATGAGATGGTTAAGTCTGAAGTCTTGGTAAAAGCAGTGGAAAGCGCAGTAGGAGAATTGGAGTGATTATATGAAGGCTGATTTGATAATAGATGCTTCAACAATAGTCTGTTGTACAGACGGAGAAGGGGCAGGAATAATTGAGAATGGATATGTGGCGGTGAAGGACGGTAGGATAATCGCTCTTGGAGAAGAAAATGCACCCCTGGATATGAGGGACCGGGATACAAGGATTATTAATGCCGCCGGTAAGACAGTAACTCCGGGACTAATAGATGCACATACCCATCTTGTTCATGGAGGCTCAAGAGAAAAGGAACTCCCTCTTAAGCTTAAAGGAGTGCCTTATCTGGAGATATTGAAGATGGGCGGAGGGATACTGAGCACTGTCAGAAACACCCGGAGTGCTACGAAGGAAGAGCTCAAAGCAAAAGCCCGTAAGAGTCTTGACCAAATGCTGCTGCACGGCACCACTACAGTGGAAGCCAAGAGCGGCTACGGGCTTGACTTTGATACCGAGATAAAGTGCTTGGAGGCGGCTAATGAACTAAAAAACTCCCATCCTATTGATATAGTAACTACATATATGGGAGCTCATGCCGTACCGGAGGAATTCAAAGGGAATACTCAGGGATATATTAGCTTTATGGTTGAAAAGGTTATGCCTTATGTCAGAAAGAATAATCTTGCAGAATTTATAGATGTATTTTGTGAAGAGGGGGTTTTTTCCCCCGAGGAATCAAGAATAATAATGCAGAAGGGTAAGGAGCAGGGCTTCAAGCTTAAAATCCATGCGGATGAGATAGTTCCTTTGCAGGGTGCTGAACTTGCAGGGGAGTTGGGTGCCGTATCGGCAGAACACCTGCTTGCAGCATCGGATGCAGGGATAGATTCAATGGCAAAAGGGGGAGTAACAGCTGTACTGCTTCCTGGAACCTCTTTCTATCTTATGCTGGGCAAGTATGCCAGGGCACAGGAAATGATGGACAGGGGCGTCAGAGTGGCGCTGGCAACCGACTATAATCCGGGTACTTGTCCTACTGAGAATCTTCAGTCCATAATGACCTTTGCGTGCTTTGGAATGAAAATGACTCCGGAGGAGATTATAAAAGGGATGACATTGAATGCAGCTCATGCTGTGGACAGGGCAGAAGAAATCGGAAGCTTGGAAGTAGGCAAAAAAGCTGATATTGTAATATTTGATGCTCCGAACATTGAGTATATAGTATACCACTTCGGTATAAACCATGTAGATACTGTAATTAAGGGCGGAAAGACAGTTGTGGAAAACGGAAGAATTCTTTAAATGTAGGAGGATAAATTTTTATGAGCTTGTTAATGGATATGACCTTGAGGGAATATAGCGATGTGCTGGCAAGCAACGAGCCTGCTCCCGGAGGTGGGAGCACAGCCGCATTGTCAGGGGTATTGGGTGCAGCCCTTACCATGATGGTAGTGAGTCTTTCGGTAGGAAAGAAAAATTATGAAAGCCTTGATGAAAATATTAAAGAGAAGTTCATGAAGGAAGCTGAAAATGTAAAAGCGATTCAGAAGGAGCTTTCAGGTTTGGTTGATGAGGATACCAAAGCATTTAATAAGTTTATGGCTGCGATGAAGTTACCTAAAGATTCCGAGGAGCAAAAACAGCTGCGCATGGAAAAAATGCAGGAAGCAAGTCTTTATGCTTTTGAGGTTCCATTGAAGACGGCTGAAAAATGTTTTGCACTGCTTAATAATCAGAAGACCATTGCCAGATGCGGGAACAGAAATGCTGTATCCGATGTAGGTGTAGGAGCTTTATTGGCTCTTTCGGGATTGGAAGGAGCAATATTAAATGTAAATATCAACCTTCCCGGTATTGCCGATGAAGCAATCAGATCCGAGGCTCATGATAAATGTATGAAGCTTTCGGTTGAAGGCCGCAAGCTTCATAATGAAATACTTGATTTAGTAAACTTAAGAATGGGATAGAAATTGTCTGTAAATGTAATTGAAAAAACGGTAGAATTATGTAATAATTATTCACAAAGTTGGTTTTAGTGGTATAATTATCGAAGGGAGGGATTATTATGGCTGAATTGCAATTTGTCGTTTTTAAACTCGGTAAGGTAGAATTTGCTGTGGATATAATGCAGGTGCAGGAAATAGGTCATTATACAGAACCGGTTAAGGTGCCGAATACTCCCGGATTTATAGAAGGCGTTATGAGCCTTAGAGACAATGTTATTCCTGTTATAAGCTTGAGGAAAAGATTCAATATTTCCGAAATAAATCTGAATGGATCAGCACAGGACGCACAAGAAAGTACAAGGACTATTGTAATCAATTTAGGAGACAGGCAGATAGCCTTTATTGTCGACGATGCATCTGAAGTTCTGACACTGGACGAAAACGACATACAGGAAACTCCTGACATAATTGCCGGAGTTGACAGAAAATATGTATCCGGTATAGGGAAAAAAGGGGAAAGGCTGCTGATAATGCTTAATTTGAACTATTTGCTCAATGAGCAGGAGAGGGAGCAGCTTGCTACCGTTTAGAGAAATTACTTTATAGTGCGGCATAATAACCGCACTTTTCTTTGATTCGTAAAATAACGGGGGTGTTCACTATTGATAGATTAAATGAAATAATAAAGAATACAGTAGATATTATTGATAAGAGCAGAAGCGAAATATTTAGCATAGCTGAAAGTTCCCGTACAGAATGTCAACTGGTTGAGGAAGAACTGGAAAAAATCAGGATTCTTGCTGCAGACCTGATTAATCAGGTTGATGCTCTTGTTAAGCTTGACAAAGAATGCAGATATCAGCTTATGATAGTGAGCAAGAATATTAAAGATTACGATGAAGAGGCTGTAAAAAAAGCCTATGATAAAGCAAAGGACCTTCAGGTAGAGTTAATGACGAAAAAGGCAGAGGAGCAGCTGTTCATACATCGCAGAAGTGAGCTGGAGAGAAGACTTAAGATTGCAAAGGATACTGCAAATAAAGCTGAATCTCTGGTTAATAAAGTAGGAGTTGCAATGGGTTACTTAACCGGAGAACTGCAGGATCTTTCGATACAGCTGGAAGATATCAAACAGAAGCAATACTTGGGTATTAAGATAATTAAAGCTCAGGAGGATGAAAGAAAGAGGGTAGCAAGGGAGATACACGACGGCCCTGCTCAGCTTATGGCTAACCTTGTTATTAAAACCGAATTATGTGAAAAGCTTATAGATATAGATAAGGAGAAGGCAAGGGAGGAGCTTGGCAGTCTCAAAGGTTTTCTTCGCTCCAGTCTTAGCGATGTAAGAAAGATTATATATGATTTGAGACCTATGTCTTTAGACGATTTGGGACTGGTACCTACCCTTCAAAGATATATTTCAAATTACATCGAACAAAATAATATATCAGTGGAGTTTATTGTTTGGGGAGAACCAAAAGCACTGAAGCCCGTTGTTGAGCTTGCTGCTTTTAGAATTGTGCAGGAGGCATTGACAAATATTAAAAAGCATTCCGGGGCCGATAATGCGATTGTCAGGGTCGAGTTCACCAATGATCAGGTTAACCTTCTTATAAGCGACGGAGGAAAGGGTTTCGATAAGAGTAACCTTTGGAAGGGAAAAGAAGAAGATGCAGGCTATGGTTTACTTAATATGAAGGAAAGAGTTGAACTTTTAAATGGGAAGTTTGACATAAAGACAGCCCATAATAAAGGCACCAAAATATTTGCAAGTCTGTCTTTGAATATAATGGAGGAGGGATAATGTGATCAAGATACGGATACTAATCGCAGATGATCATTCCATAGTAAGAGAAGGACTTAAACAGCTATTAGAGCTGGAAGAAGACTTTGAGGTTGTGGGACAGGCTTCAAATGGCGTTGAAACCATAGATAAGGTTAAAGAGCTTAAGCCGGATGTGCTTCTTTTGGATATTAACATGCCCATAATGAATGGTATTAAAGCACTTAAGAAGCTTAAGGAGGATGGCATTGACACAAGAGTAGTGATACTTACTATACATGAGGACAGGGAATACCTTTTGGAGACTATGCAAATTGGAGCTTCTGGCTATATTCTTAAGGATTCCGATTCAGCCAGTTTCTTCAAAGCTATAAGAGATGCTTACATAGGGGAGTCATATATACAACCGAAGCTTGCGGCTGATTTAATTAAGGAATTCAACAAGCCTAGAGGGGTCAGGGTTAAGAATGAAAATGAACTAACTCAAAGAGAATATGAAGTAATTGTACTTATTGCAGATGGCTTGAATAACAAAGATATTGCCGATAAGCTTTTTATCAGTGAAAAGACAGTGAAAAACCATGTTTCGAATATATTCAGAAAAATTAACGTCAGTGACAGAACGCAGGCAGCGATATATGCTTATAAAAACAATATCAAGAAGTAAATGTTTCGTCACACAATTGTAATATTTGGAAGTATTGCAAGTTTGTTAGTTTAATGGTATATTTTATAAGTAATAAAAATTATATTATCAAGAAAAGGAGGTCGTGAATATGAACAGAAACATAATAGCGGTAAAAACTGTATTGAATGAAACAGTCTCTTGTGCATATGGCATCGTTGTGCCCAAAATTATATATCACGACCTGAGATTTAAAAAATAGTAATAGTAATTTAAGTCACGGGCCGCAAAACCCGTGACTTTGCATTTATATAAATAAATTCATAAAAGTCTCATTTAGAGTTGATTAAAAAGTCATGGGTAAAAAAAGACCATGACTTTTTTTAATTTTCTTGAAAGGAGGGGTTATAAATGACAATCGCAAGGGTGTGTAGTTCTAAAGACAATATTACAGTTAGGGAATTTGACAGAGGAGGTAAAAGCATGAGTTTAATTATTAGATTACTGGCAAGACTGGGTAATGACCACAAGGACAGGGGAAACAGAGATTTTAATGATTACGGGTACGCGCTGTATCAGGCATTGGAATACAATTTGAAGTATTTAAAAGGTGATGATTTCGGATATGAAAGAAACCCTCAGGTACAACCAATAGATAAAGTAATTATGAGGAATTTCTACTATTTCTAATTGAATTTCGATTCTATCTGTATCATATCCGGCTATAAAGCGCGGATAGCTTATATGTATTGTATAATGTAATAAGTGTAATGAAGTCGTGAATTAATAAATATTAATTAGTTCACGACTTATTATTTTGATAATTTTTATTGTTATGCTAAACTATATATATATCAGACACGAGACACGAGATACGAGATACGAGATTTGGGTGTGCCTTTGAGGTCTTCCGGAGAATTATATTCATAAGGATGTGAATTGTTTGGATAAGCAGAAGCTGTATACTCTTTTACAAAAGTCGGAAAGTACGAAGCTGGATTTTAAAGCTATGCTTTCATTAAAAACGGAAAGCGAGAAAAAAGAACTGGCTAAGGATGTTGCAGCAATAGCTAATTCAAAGGGCGGTAGAGGATATATAATTTATGGTGTAGAGGATGGAACAAAAATTATATTGGGAATTGAAGGAAATAGTTACACAGAGGAGCAGATACAACAGATAATTAGTCAGAGGTGCGACCCACCGGTATCAGTGAAGCTGGAAATAATTCCTGTTGATAATAAGCAAGTAGCTGTTCTGACAATATACAGGAGCAGCCAGAAACCGCATCAAATAAGGCAGACAGGTATATTTTACATACGGAGAGGTTCAACAACAGACATAGCAAGGCGTGAAGAGATAGCCGGAATGCTCCAGGAATCAGGAATACTGAATCATGAAAGAATTGTGCTTAACAGAGTGGAATTAAAGGAGCTGAATGAGGATGTTATCAACGACTACATTTCCAAAACCGGACTTACCAGTACCAGCGAAAACTATTATACACTCCTTGAGGGAGTCGGTATAATAGGAAGAGATGAGGATTACAACGGGTATCACCCTACTGTGGGAGGATTGCTGGTTTTCGGTTATCATCCCCAATTGTACCTGCCCCATACCGGAGTGAGACTGATAGACAAATCTGCATCAGATAAGGTGGTGTATTTTTCCGGACCTATTATTGGTATGCTGGATGAAATTGAAGACTACCTGAGATTGAAGGCAGCGAAAATAAATGCAAAATATCCGGTTGCAGCTGTTGTTGAAGCTGTGGCTAATGCAACTGCCCATAGGGATTACTTCTCTTTGGGAAGAGAAATCGTTATATTGATAGATAATAAAAAAATAGAAATAAGCAATCCGGGCGCAACCTGCAGCGACGATGACATGCAGGGGCTTTTGGAGGAATATAATCCTTGCAGAAGGAATCAATGGTTGTATCAAAGACTTTTGATACTTGACAATAAGGGAAGGTTTTTTAGGAGCGGAGCAGGTATAAAAAAAATACAAGAAGCCTTCAAACAACACGGAGGTGCCAAGTTCATTACTAATGAGAAAAGAAACCTTTTTAAAGTGGTGCTCCCGGGAATGATGAAGTATTAGTCGCTTTTTATTTTACAGTGAAGTTGGTGATGAGAATATGAGCAACAAGGTAGTAACCTTTGAAAGAGGAGCAGATTTTTATTTTGATCTTGCATACAAGTATATACAAAAGGGCAGATTGGAAGCTGCCCTCAGATACATTGAGAAAGCTGTCAGCCTCAAACCCTATGATAGCTTCATGCAATTTAATTATGCGGGACTTTTGGCTGAGCAGGGATATATTGACCGTTCCACAGATGTCTTGGACAATATTGTTAAAAACATTGATCCAAATTATTTAGAATGCTATTTTGGGCTGGGGTGTAACTATCTGCAACTGCAAAAGATTAAAAAGTCATCAGAGTATTTTAGCATTTACCTTGAAAAGGATCCCGGGGGAGAATTCGCAGAGGAAGCGGAGGAACTGCTGGAGATGTTGGAGATGCTGAAGGATGCGAATAATAATATGGATGATGAAGAGCTTGAAAGAATATATAAGATTGAAGAAGAGGCAATTGATCATCTTGAGAAAAAAGAGTACAAGCAGGCTACCGAGAAATTTGAAACAGTTGTGCAGATGCTGCCAAATGCCGTGCCGGCAAGGAATAACCTATCTCTGGCCTATTACTACCTGGGATTCATAGATAAAGCAATAGAACTTGCCCGGGAAGTGCTGGTTTATGAGGAAACCAATGTACATGCAAATTGCAATCTTGCTATTTTTTATAACAAGCAGGGTACAATCAGCCTGGTAAAAAAGCAGTCGAAGATAATCGGTAAAATTCAGACCGATAATGAAGAGTACCTGTATAAAATAGGTGATACCTATGGAAGCTTGAAAAAGCATTTCGATGCGTATAAAACCTTTAAGAAGTTGTTAATGATTAATAATGACAATCCTCTATACCTGCATCTTGCGGCAGTTGCGGCATTTAACAGCAGAAAGTACAGGGAAAGCATCAGGCTTTGGGAGAAGCTTGATCAGCTTGACAGGGAAAATATGCTGTCGGATTATTGTATTGATGCTGCCAAAAAGCAGCTGGACAATAATGATGAAGAATTATACTTCTCCTATTTATATCAGCTTCCAAAAGAAGAAATAAAAAACAGGCTTGATTTTATATATAAGTTTATAAAGATAAAAGGCTCTGAGTGCAGGGAACAGCTGGCAAATAAAAAATATGTGCTTGAGATGCTTTATTTCGGAATGAATTTTGATAAATATTTTTTAAGAAAACTTATATTCAATAAGATTAAGAACGACAAGCTGATTGAAGTTGAAGACTCCGTAAGAAGGTTTATGCTAAGGGACGATGTAGAAAATTATATAAAAATGGAATCAGTGTTCCTGCTAAACGCCATAGGTGCAAAGGAACCATATACTGTGAACTTCGATGGGGAAAAGAGAAATGTCACTATAGATTCTCTGGACTTCCCCGAGTCTGAATGGGAAAAGCCATGGATCAAGGTGAAGCGTAAAGCCATATCAATGATGCGGAATAATTATAAAAGACCCTATAAGAAGATTGTTGAAGACATCTGGTATGAGTTTATTAAGTCGACATTCCCGGAGGTGCCGGAAATAGATGACCTGAATGTATGGGCTGCTGCATTAGAGTATACTTACTGCCGTTTATGCAATGCTGAAGCTTCGGAATATCACCTGTCAGAGAAGTATAATATAAAACCTGCCCCATTGCTGGAAAAGGCTGAAATAATAAATGAAGCAATAAAGAATAAATATCAGTTTAAGAAGTAGAAGTAAGTTACAGGGGGACAAGTTCTTATGTCATTAAAGATAAATCGAGAAGGATGGACTTTTTTGCATGATTCTTTGAATGCTCGCAGACTTACTGTTGCGGGATTTTCATTTCTCTTTGCCTATATTCTGTCTTTCCTGTTTGAGGGACAGGTACTATATAGCTTGATTGACCTGCATGGAACAAGTGTTGACCGAAATATACCGGCGGCTATTATCGCACATTTTATGGGACTTTTCACCTGCGGTCTTTTTGTCAGGCATCAAAGGGCTGCCAAAAGCATAATGCTAGGCGGCATGGGCTTATGCTTAGCTGCCACCATCCCTTTCTTCTTTCCTCCTTCCCCCCTATGGATGGGCGGACTGATTGTCAGCGGATACTGCAGCGGCTGCGCGGTAGCGGCATGGGGTTTTTTTCTCAAGATCTATACACCCAAGAGGGAGCGTATTAAATCCTGCGCTGACGTACTGATTTTTTCCAATATAGTTATGATTATACTTAACGTGGTTGCTATGAACCGATCGCCACTTATCGGCCTTGGACTATCTATGATTTGTCTGATATTCGCTATGGTGTTTTTTTGGTTGATGCCGATAGAACCGGTTAGTGAACAAAACACAATAACGAAGAATAATACAGGTAGCAGCATAAAGAATCCACTGTTGTTGTTGTGTCTTTTTATTTTTATTATTACAATTAATTCCGGTCTGATGTACCAGGTGATAAATCCCGCATTTGAGCACCTGACAGGGCTTGTAAGCTGGTATTGGGCTGTGCCTTATATAGTTGCCATTGCAATTTTACGTAATCTTTCTACGAAGACCGGGCGCTCAAGAATTTTGTATGTCGGCATGGTTATGATTATTGGAGCGTTCTTAAGCTTTATGCTTCTAGGGAGAAGCACTTTTGACTATTTGATTGTGGATACGCTGATGCTTGGAGCTTGCGGTATTTTTGATCTGTTTTGGTGGAGCATACTTGGAGAAATGCTGGATTACAACTATAATTCCGCAATGATATTCGGAATAGGCCTTTCTGCCAATGTGTTCGGCGTCCTTTTCGGAGGTATTATGGGAATGGCAGTTACCTCTGTAGGACTCTCAGGGGCTGAGATAGCTGTTATAGCCTTAACCGTTGTATGTATTACGTTGGTTATGTTGCCTCCTTTGAATAATCAGCTTGCATTACTGCTGAAAAGCCGCGACGGGCTGGCTGTATATGACCGTATGAGTCAATCAGAGCAAACAGATATTATAATACGGGTAAATACTCTTGACCCGCTAACTGTACGGGAACAAGAGGTGTTGCAGCTGATACTTTCCGGCAAAGCCAATCGTGAAATTGCAGTAGCGTTGAATATCAGTGAGAGTACCGTAAAAACCCACGTAAGGAATATATTTTCAAAATACGATGTAAGCAGTCGTGCAGAACTCATAAGCACTCTTTTGAAGAACCAAACCGTCCAATAAAAAAGACATCATAAATGCCGGGATAGCAGACCTCTCATACTAAAGTATGAGGGGTTTTTTCAGCCATTTCATACTTTGGGACGATGCTTTTTCAGGCATCCTTCTCTAATATTTATACCTAAGGAGGCACGGGAAATATGATGAAAAAGTATATGGCATTATTTTTGACACTGATGATGATTTTAACAATTACCGCCTGTGGAAAGGATGGAAGTTCGGTTTCCGGTCAGAGTGCATCGGTTGCGAATGGCGTAATCGATCTGGATGGGGTCACCGTCAGCTTTGGCGAAAACAGCGTATCCGACGGGGAATCCGCGACCCTAAGAATTACCAAGGCCACCGAAATAGAAGCGGAGAATGGTCTAAGCTCCGAGCTCTATGAGCTGACACTTACCGAAGCATTTACAGAGCCGGTTACAATCACCTTGCCGGTTCCCAAGGACTACACCGGCGAGGAGGGGGAATCTCTGCTGGTCGGTCTTGGAGTCGAGAGCGAATACGATAGCGGCAGTGTGGGGACGGAGTATTTCTATTTCCCGGCTGAGGTTACTGATGGGGTTGCAGTTGCTAACTTTATACCGGCAGAGCTCTTCGAGGCCCCTTTGCATATGGGTGCCGGTAAAGGGACTGCAACACCGAGTAAACTGAAGACTTCGATATCTCTAAAGTGCGGACTGTTCACAAATGTCTGCTACTTCGAGGATGGAGGGCATTTCAAACTCTATTATCCCATTAAGATTAACGGCAAATTCTTTCATGACATAGTGGGCTCTTCGGGTAGGGAGACGATTCTTCGTGACCTTGAGGCTGTATATGAAAAGTTCAAGGCTCTTGGCTATAAGTATGATGAGGACGATTTCCCCATGAACGTATTGGTAAAGAAAATTGATGATGATGGATTCTATCATACCTTGTATGAGGATATCACCTTGAACACAGGAAATTTCAACGACAAATATGTATCAGGTTCTCTCAATCCACTGCTGTGGCACGAGTTTTTCCATTATGTGCAAAGCTGTTATACCGGAATTTCTTCCGGCAACGACTGGATTGACGAGGCTACCGCTTCCTATTATGAGGCCAGCGCAAAGAATATCTCTTTTACCAGTCTCACCGTAACATATTTTGAGAAGCAATTTACAGGGGCTCTACCCCCTGAGGATACTGCTCGGGACGGCTATGCCCGCTCGCCGCTAATCTCCTTCCTTTCTAAAAAGAAAGGCAGCGACGCTTGGATTAAGACTGTATACGAAAAGGGGGGTACACAGGAGGCACTGATTGCCGAAGTGGGAGATCCCTCAGGCTGGGCCCACGAATACTATACCGCCCTTGCCTCCGGGCAGGTGGGGGAGGCAAGTGCTTTTACCCATTATAAGAACCTCGGTAAGAACCCCAGCAGCGGGGGTTATGGTGCAGAAGTGGGCACTACCCTGAAGTTGAGTATTCCTGACGCGGATGATAAGGAACAGAAGGAGAAGGGTGATGATACTGTTCTCGGCTCAGCTTCCGTTACTATGGACGGTCAGGCTTGCAGGCTGGTCGCTATTACTGTGGACGCCGATGAGCTCAAAAAGCTTCCTGACGGGGTTGATCCAAAAGTGGAATGCAAGGGTGCTTCCGTCACGGTAATCTCAGCCATAGGCCGCAATGTAAAGAATTATGGCAGTTCGTTGACAGGGCTCAAGGACTCTGTTGACAACAAAAATGTATATCTCGTTGTCGTAACCTCTAAGGCAGCGGCAGGAGTCTCAGACACTCTTAAGGTAAATGTCAAGATGGCTTCCGAAAAGATCAACTATTCGGGAACATACAAGGGTGTTCTGAATGTAACGGAAACAGGCAAGGATATTGATGTGACAACCGTTGTTACCTATGAGAAGGATTTCGGTGATGGAGCATATTACAAGATTGTCTGCTCCAACAACGAGACCAGAAGCACATACATCAATAACAGTTATTTTGTACGGTCCACAGGAGAAGCGAATATCGCAGGTGCTGACTTCAAATTCTCTGCGGATGGACAATCTTTTTCA
>JAQVFD010000262.1 GCA_028697435.1 Clostridiaceae bacterium | reverse complement strand
ATATGCCAGAAGCGGTTTGCCGTTCAGAAGCATAAACTGCTTGTTTATTCCTGCATTCATTCTTGCTCCTTTGCCTGCGGCAAGTATAATTGCAGCATTCATAGCTATACCTCCATTTTCACGAATATACCCTAAGCGAACTTAACCGTCTGCTTAGGGTATAAATCTTACGATACCTTATCTGCGGCTGATTTTGGTTTTACAAATATCATTCTTCCTGCCGCAGTCTGCAAAACACTTGTCACTACAACTTCAATAGTATCTCCTATATATCGTTTCCCGCCATCAACAACTATCATTGTTCCGTCATCGAGATATGCGACTCCTTGACCGAATTCCTTGCCATCCTTTATTACCTGCACTACCATTTCTTCTCCCGGCAGTACAACAGGCTTCACAGCGTTTGCCAGTTCGTTGATGTTTAGGACCGGTACCCTTTGAAACTCTGCCACTTTGTTCAGATTGTAGTCGTTTGTGATTACCTTGCCGTTCATAAACTGCGCCAGTTTCAGAAGCTTCGTGTCGACTTCTGATAGATCCTCAAAATCCTTTTCCACTATTTCTACGTTAATTTCCAGTTCCTTTTGAATTCTGTTGAGTATATCAAAACCTCTACGTCCTCTGTTCCTTTTCAATGCATCTGATGAATCCGCAATATGCCTGAGCTCCTCAAGGACAAAAGCAGGAATGATAAGCGGTCCTTCCACAAACCCGGTCTTACATATGTCTGCAATTCTTCCGTCTATAATTACACTTGTATCGAGGATCTTGGGTTGTGCAACGCTTTCACCCTTTGCTGTTTGCTTTTCCTTGTCCTTCTGTGCTAATTTTCTCCATGGAATAAGAAACCCTATTATGTCCTCTCGCTTTTTAGTTGCAATACTAATTCCTAAATACCCCAGAAGCAAATATACCAGTATTGACAGCAAAGTACCCAACCATGCAAAAGGTATAAGCTTTATAGGGCCGCTGCTTATAAGATAAGCAATAATAAGACCTGTAATAAGTCCTATTGCTCCGACCATCATTTCGCCGGTAGGAACTTTCTGAAGCATTTTCTCAACTCTCGTGGTAGACTCCTTGCCGAAATTAATAATCCAAGAAGATAATAAATAAAATATGATTCCACCAATAGCCCCGCCGAATAAAATTAATATAAAAGAATTAATACCGAAAAACTGTGTTACTTTAAAATGAGTTTTAAGAAGATATGTCGATTCTGCACCCAAAGCAACACCTAAAATCATTAACACCCAAACAATAACCTTTCTCATATGCAACATCACCTCCTTTTATCTATTATATCCAGTTTGATGCTTTTTAAGCAATTATAAACCAATAATTAGCGCAATTATATTATAGCATAAATTCGCAAGGATTTATGCTATCTGCCCATGTGCGTTTTGCGGAGCAAAAAATCGCACGGGCATAAGTTCCGCCGGAGGCATATAATATTCTCGTTTATGAGAATATTATATCATAAATCCGCAATAAAGAATAAATATTACCTATTTATTTTAGCCAAATATATAAATAATCTACTGATTTATCATGCCCAGGACCTTTTCTTCCATTTTTTCATAAGATTCATTCATAATAAGCATAAGCTCGCTGACCAATAACTGCCTGACATTTTCAAGCATCCTTCTCTCTCCGGTAGATAATTTTTTTCCCCGATCTGCAACTGTAAGATTCTTAACAAGCTCCGATATTTCAAAAACATCGCCGTTACCTATTATTGCTTCATTCTCCCTGTACCTTTTGCTCCAACTCTTGTGCATACAACCGGTTTTACCTGACAGTATATTATATATATCGTCAATTCTCTCCTTTGATGTTATATATCTAATGCCATGAATTTCAGTTTTCTCTATAGGAACCATGACTCTCATATCTCCCAATACAATCCATATAACATAATACTTGCATTTTTCGGTAAGAACTTCTTTTTCCTCTATACCCTCAATTATTCCTGCGCCATGACGGGGATAATATATCATGTCACCAATGCTAAACATAAATTTGCCTCCAATCGAATTCTCTGATATGTCCATGGAACTACCATAATTTTCTATGGTCAATAGAATGTCCACATTGCAATTATAAATTGACATTAGAATTCCTTATATTTATAATGAATATAGAACAAAGCTGAAACATCAGCTTAATAAAATCAGTCTGATAATATATTTTATGTTTACTTTTGTATAGGAGTGATACCTGATGAAAGATTTGCTATACGATAACTTCCAGGATAGTGTTGGTGAACTCTTAGTGCGCCATAAAAGCATTCTTGATGTGCTGACAAAATACCAGGAATCGCAGTCAAGAGTGAATAGAGCTGTAGTTAAAGCGGTAACCACTTGCGGATGTATTGAAATTAATTCAAAAAAACAAAATTTTGATAATGAAATAGCACTGCGTGACCTTAAGAACTATATGGATACTCATCTAAAGGGAAGCCTTTGTTCAAATTGCAGGGATATTATAGAAAAAGAGTTGGGAAATAATCTATTTTACATTGCAGCCCTATGTAACGTATTGGATATCAGCATGTACGATGTTCTTCTAAAGGAGTATGAGAAAATGCATACTCTCGGCATTTACAACTTCCTCTAAAAAACTCCAAACCCTGTATAATGCTTACAACCTTATACAGGGTTTTATACATTAAGGACATTTATTCAATTATGTCAAGCATGTTATTTACGCTCGAAACTCCAAGCACCTCTATTCCTGATTTATCGTTAAGCCTATTTAAATTATTCCGGGGTATTATGCATCTCTTAAAACCAAGCTTTGAAGCTTCGTAAACTCTCTTCTCAATAAAATTTACTGCCCTTACCTCTCCGGAAAGCCCTACTTCTCCGATTATTACAGTACTTTCATCAATTTCCCTGTCTCTGAAGCTGGAGGCAATAGCCGCAACTATTCCCAGGTCCGCTGCAGGTTCATTAAGCTTGATTCCGCCCACTACATTCACATAAGAATCGCTGCTTCCAAGCTGCATACCCACTCTCTTCTCCAGAACGGCCATCAGTAACGCAACTCTGTTGTAATCAACCCCTGTAGCATTCCTTCTTGGAACTCCGAAAGGGGTATGGCTGAGTAATGCCTGAACCTCAATTAACATGGCTCTGGTTCCCTCCATTGCGGAAATAACACAAGATCCGGTGGCTCCCTTCATTCTTCCGGACAAAAACATCTCTGATGGATTGACTACCTCTGTAAGCCCCTTGTCTCCCATTTCAAATATCCCTATTTCATTGGTAGAACCGAA
>JAQVFD010000261.1 GCA_028697435.1 Clostridiaceae bacterium | reverse complement strand
CTTGGGTCCAGCAAACAATGAAGATAGATCCAGGGTAACGACTCTTTTCCCCTTTAGTGTTTCAGGAATATTCCCTTCAATTATTTTCTGTGCAGGCCTTCAGCAATAGCTGTTTTGCCCACCCCGGGATCCCCAATAAGTGCAGGATTGTTTTTAGTCCTTCTGCTAAGTATCTGAATCACACGTTCAATCTCTTTTTCTCTTCCAATAATAGGATCAAGCTTGCCTTCCTTTGCCATTTCAGTCAGGTCCCTGCCATACTGGTTCAAATTTGGAGTACCTGAGTCCTTTGTTGATGCCATATCCTGCTTGTTCCTTGAGCCTTCACTGTTTAGCAATTCTATTATCTCCTGTCTTGTACTGTCAAAATTCATTCCGGTTACCATAAGTATCTGTGCAGCCACCCCTTCGCCTTCACGGATCAGGGCCAGAAGCAGATGTTCAGTTCCGACATAGCTTTGTCCCAGATTTCTTGCTTCCTCCACGCTCAGTTCGAGTACCGTCTTGGTTCTTGGGGTATATCCCACAACCTGTCCAACCTGCTGCTGTCCTTTTCCTACTGCTGCCTCAACCTGTCGTCTGACCGTATCCAGGTCAATTCCTTTATTTTTAAGCACTCGGGCAGCGATACCCTCTCCTTCCTTTAAAAGGCCCAGTAGTATATGTTCAGTGCCTATATAGTTGTGATTCAACCTCACGGCTTCTTCCTGGGAAAATACCATCACCTTCTGGGCTCTCTCGGTAAATCTATCAAAAATACCCATATTATATCCTCCAATCAAGTTTCTAACTTATTTCTTACCATTTCTGCTCTTATTATATCTCTCTCACTTGCAGTTAATTCTTTTCCGCTATTCCTTTGTATGCTTGCTGTCTGAGTTTCTATCATGATTTCATTCAGCAGCCCCGTTGGGATATTCCCAATGATATTCAGGTTTACTCCTAACCTTACATCCGAAAGCAGCTTCATACACTCCTGAGAATTCATCACTCTGGCATTTTTCATAAGGCCCCAGGAACGCCATATTTTATCTTCAATCTGTATCCTGTTTCTTTCAAGCAATACCTTTCTTGCTTCTTTTTCCTTATCAATTACCTGCTTTGTTACTGCAGTAAGATTTTCTACTATTTCCTCTTCAGCCCTTCCAAGGGTTATTTGGTTGGAAATCTGAAATATATTCCCGACAATTTCTGTACCTTCACCATACAATCCTCTTATTGTAAGGCCTATATGGGCTACTGCCTGGAGTATCTTGTTCATGTTTCCCGTAATGTTGAGTGCCGGCAGATGCACCATTACAGATGCTCTCATACCTGTACCTACATTAGTAGGGCAGCTTGTAAGATAACCCCAGTTTTCACTATATGCGTATTCTATGCTTTGCTCCAACAAATCATCTATATCGCTGGCCATTTTCCAAGACTTCTTTATTTGGAGCCCCGGAAGTATAGTCTGAATTCTTATATGATCTTCCTCATTGACCATTATACTCACAGTTTCGTCGCTGCTAATAAGTGCCGCCCCTCCGGTGCAGTTTTTTGAAAGCCCGGGGCTTATAAGGTGTCTCTCCACGAGGCACTGCCTTTCAAGGGGTGCAAGGTTCTGCATAATATAATCCTTGAATTCCGGTGTTGATTCAGACTTGGAAAGGCTATTTCTGACACTATCTATAACTTCTTCCGCTTTTTCCGCATGCAATTCTGATGGAAACGGAACATCTGCAATATTCCTTGCCAATCTTATACGGCTGCTCAATATAATGTCGCTCTGAGGACCGCTTCCCAGCACCCAGCCTTTCATTATGCTTCCCCCTTCCCTGCATTATTAAGATCCCTGATTTTATCTCTCAAATCTGCGGCTTTTTCATACTCTTCATTCCGTATGGCTTCATCCAGCTGCTGTTTAAGTCTTTCAACCTCCCGAAGCACCTTTATCCTTCCACCGGCTCTATTTGGTATCTTGCCCGTATGGCTGGTGTTACCATGAACTTTTTTAAAAAGCGGATTTAATCTTTCTCCAAACACTTTGTAGCAATTACCGCATCCGAACCTTCCGGTTTCCCTGAACTTTCCGTAAGACAATCCACAAACATTGCACTTGACTTCATTTACCATTTCAGCCTTAATTTGAGATGCTCCTCCTGAATTTAACAATCCGGCCAGCAAATCGTTAACCGAAAAGCTTGTGCTTAAGCTTAGCAGGTTCTTTTGCATTGCACATTGCTCGCACAAATGAATATCTGACTTCTTCCCATTCTCAACTTTTGTTATATGAACCGCTGCCGGTCTCTTTCCACATTCATCGCAAATCAAAATTATACCCTCCTAACGAAGTGTTCAAATTAGCGCTGCAACAATTACAGCTTTTAAAATCTCTGCCCTTAGATTATCTCTGTATGGTTTTTCCACAGTCGTGAGCGTGCTGTCGTCGGTTGCTGCCTTAAGAATGTTTACAATATTTTTGTCAATCAGCTTCTGCTTATACAAAGCTTCTGCCAGGGCAAAAGCCCCTTCTTTATTGATGCTGTCTCCTATACTGTTGGAAAGCATGTTCATAAGGTAATCATCCTTATCCACATCAATACGGGTAATCTTGATACAACCGCCCCCACCCCTTCGGGACTCTATGAAATAGCCCCTTTCGGTAGTGAATCTTGTCATCAGCACATAGTTTATCTGTGATGGGGCACAGTCAAAATAACTGGCCATTTCATTCCTTTGAATCTCAACAGCACCTGTACTATCTTCTATCATGTCGCTTATGAACTTCTCGATTAAATCACTAATCCTTGACATATCATCACTCTTTCTGACTTTGACTTTCTTTGACCTTGATTACATTATATAATATATGATGTAATCTTTTCAAGTGTCATACAAAAATATTTATTTTTATATTGTACAATAGAAGAAGAATGCAACGCATTCTTCTTCTATTTTTTATTTTTTATTCCCTTGGGCTTTCCTATAGACTGCAAATGCTGAACCTTGTTTTTCTGTTCTTCTGAGCTTACCCAATAATTAAAGGTTGATATGAATTCTCCGTATAAGCTGGCATCGTTAAGTTTGTCTTCAAGTTCCTTACCATAATCTTTCTGATCCATGTTACTCCTCCTTGCTGTTTATCAAACTCTTTTTTTTGCAATGATGTAATAATCCCTGCCTCCATGTCCGCCCTTAGTAGACCATTCAAAGTTGTTTTTTTCCAGTACCGAAAAAATATTTTGAGCATTGTATGAATCCGAGCTGTTCATTGATACCACCAATTGTTCATTCAGCTCTATATCCTTAACAGTATTAACA
>JAQVFD010000260.1 GCA_028697435.1 Clostridiaceae bacterium | reverse complement strand
AGGAGCTGAAGGTAGTCGGCTGCAGGGTTTACCCAATGCAGGACTTCATAGACACAGTTGCGGTGGAAAAGAGTATTATAGAGAATAATACCTTTGATTTAAAAAAATTGATAAGTGATGTCATGACCCTGGAAGAGATACCAAAAGCTGTAGATATGATGACAAAAGGCATTAACTTATCCAAAATAGTCATAAAATTATAGCTTGAGGAGGGATCATTTTGATTCTTGATATGTTTAAGCTTGACGGTAAGGTAGCAATAGTAACCGGAGCAAATTCAGGCATTGGGCAAGGCATAGCGGTCGGACTTGCAGAAGCAGGCGCCGATATTGTCGGGGTAGGCAGAAGCGACATGAGTGAAACCAAGAAGCTTGTGGAAGCCACAGGCAGGAGGCTTTTACCCCTTAAGGCAGATTTGTTGTCCATTGAGCCTATAGACAGGATAATAGAAGAATCCGTAAAGGAATTCGGACATATTGATATACTGGTTAATAATGCGGGAATTATCAAAAGAGCTCCAGCAATAGATTTTTCTGAAAAGGACTGGGATGATACATTAAATACGAATCTTAAGACAGTGTTTTTTTTGAGCCAGGCGGCGGCAAGACAGTTTATAAAACAAGGCAGTGGCGGAAAGATAATTAATATTGCTTCGATGCTGTCCTTTCAGGGCGGTATTATTGTACCTGCATATACCTCCAGTAAAAGTGCCGTTATGGGTTTAACCAGGGCTCTGTCAAATGAGTGGATCAAAGACAATATCAATGTAAATGCGATAGCACCGGGATATATTGCAACAAAAAATACAAAGCCTTTGAGAGATGATGAAAAAAGAAGCTCCGAGATACTGGGGAGAATACCTTCGGGCAGATGGGGAACACCTGCGGATATTATGGGAGCTGCGGTTTTCCTTGCTTCCGATGCGGCTGCTTATGTAAACGGATATACGCTGGCCGTAGACGGCGGATGGCTGGCAAGATAGGAGTGATAAATTATGAAAAAACCATACGGGATAATGCCTGCAGCACTGACCGTTTGGAATGAGGATGAAACTTTTAACGAAAAAGGGATGGAACATTATCTGAAGTGGCTTCTGGATAACGGAGCCCACTCAATCTCTTCCTGTGGCAGTACGGGAGAGAATATTGCCATGCATATGGAAGAGCAGAAGAAGATAATAGAAGTTACTGTAAAAACTATTGCAGGGCAGGTACCTGTTTATGTAGGTACCGGCAGATATACCACAAGTGCCACGATTGAGCTCAGTAAATATGCTGAGTCTGTCGGGGCTGACGGTGTAATGATAATTCTCCCGTATTATTTGAAGCCATACAAGGGAGCTGCAATGGATCATTTAAGGGCTGTATCAAAAGAAATTAACATACCAATCATGGTATATAACAACCCATGGTTCGCAGGATATGAATTGAATGCCAAAGATATTAAGCAGCTTGTAGATGAAGGAGTAGTAAACTCAGTAAAGTCTGCTCACGGAGATGCTGCAAGGATACATGAGTTAAAATTTGAATGCGGCGATAAATTGAAAGTTTTATACGGACATGACTATGCAGGCTTGGAAGGGATAGCAGCAGGTGCTGACGGATGGCTGTCCGGTATACTCAGCGCTTTGCCCAAGCAGTGCAGGCAGATATATGATGCCGTAGCGGTAGAAAAAGATATTGAAAAAGGCAGACAGATACTGAATCAGCTTATGCCCTTCATAAATTACCTTACATATGAGAAAGTTAATGATAAGCCCCACTGGCTTGAAATATTCAAGGCAACCGTCAATATGCAGGGAATACCTGTAGGCAAGCCCAGAAGACCTCTAGGGGGATTGGACAATGAAAATGTAGAAAAGCTCAAAAAGGTTTTGGATATTGCATTAAGTTAAGGAGGTATTTTAATGAAAAAATTCATTAACAACCCTAAGAACTTTGTCAATGAGATGATAGAAGGCATACTTTTTGCTCATCCTGAAAAACTGAAATGTATTAACAATGATTTAAGGTGTCTTGTAAGAGCAGATAAGATTAAGAAAGGCAAAGTAGGGATTATGACCGGCGGAGGCTCCGGGCATCTTCCGTTGTTTTTGGGTTATGTCGGAAATAATCTGATTGATGGAGCTGCGGTGGGAGGGGTTTTTCAATCTCCAAGCGCAGAACAAATGTATCAGGTGACAAAGGAAATTGATCAGGGTAGCGGAGTCCTCTATTTATACGGAAATTATACGGGAGATATAATCAACTTTGACATGGCTTCGGAAATGGCGGATATGGACGGAATAAAGACTATGCAGGTTCTGGGAAATGATGATTGCGCCTCTTCAATAAAGGGTGAAGAAAACAAAAGAAGAGGAGTTGCCGGATTGGTATTTGCATTTAAGACAGCCGGTGCCTATGCAGAGGAAGGTGCATCCCTGGGAGAAGTAGCAAGGGTTGCTCAGAAGACCGTAGACAATACCAGAACGATGGGTGTTGCATTGTCCCCCTGTATCATACCCGAGGTAGGACATTCAACCTTTGAAATCGGCGATGATGAAATGGAAATCGGAATGGGCATACACGGAGAACCGGGGATTAACAGAGGAAAGCTTATGACAGCTGATGATACAGTAGTTGTTATGCTCGACCATATATTCAGGGACTATGAATATAAGACCGGGGATGAAGCAGCTGTAATAATAAACGGCTTGGGAGCTACCCCTCTTGAAGAGTTATATATTATTTACCGGAAGGTCCACCTTACATTACAGGATAAAGGGATAAAAGTACACAGAATTTATATCGGAGAATTTGCAACCTCTATGGAAATGGCAGGAATGTCCATATCGCTCCTCAAGCTGGATGATGAACTCAAGAGATTGATAGACACACCTTGTGACTCCCCGTTTTACAAACAAGTATAACGAGGTGCCGACGATGGATTGTATTGAAAAGAAAGATATAATCGGTATATTCAATGAAATAAAAAGAGAATTTTCAGAACAGAAGGAGGAATTGCTGAGGCTTGACTCTGCAATAGGGGATGGAGATTTAGGACTTACAATGGAAGCAGGTTTTGTAAAGATATGTGAGAACCTCAGTAATTTGGAGTCTGAAAGCGATATAGGAATTGTCCTGAAAAAGTCAGGATTTGCAATGGCAGCAGCAGCACCGTCTACTATGGGCACCTTGATTGCAACTGCCATAATCAAGTCGGGGGATGTGGCAAAAGGCAAGACTTGTATTAACAAGCAGGATATACAATCTATGATAAAAAGCGCAATAGAGGGAATCGAACAGAGAGGTAAAGCTAAAAGAGGCGAA